>JARRJV010000017.1 GCA_037388825.1 Acidiferrobacteraceae bacterium
CACCGAGCCCGTGATCCGGGTTATGGTGGAGGGCGACGACGCCGCCAAGGTGGCGCAACTCAGTCAGCAGCTGGCCGACACGGTCCGCGCCGCCGCCGACGCAGCAGCCTAGCCGTCGGCCGGACCGATATCGCCCGGTTCCGCCGCTGTGGGCTTCGCTGGAGTTACCGGATCCCGCCGCTTCATTGCGAAATCCCCCGCCAGTGGGTAACATGCCGCCCGCTTTTGACAGAAGAATCCCGAGGAGCAAGTCATGCGTCGGCCACTGGTAGCCGGAAACTGGAAAATGAACGGCGACAAGGCCGGATCCACCGCCCTGTTGGAAGGAATCCTTGCCGGTATGGGTGAGGTGAAGAATGCGGAAGTGGCGGTGTGCCCGCCATTTATTCTGCTGCCGCTGGCCGCGGAGAAGCTCTCCGGGAGCGCCGTCGCTGTCGGCGGCCAGAATCTGAGCGTGCACGATTCGGGTGCCTACACGGGCGAGATCTCCGGGCCGATGTTGATCGATGCCGGTTGTCATTACGTCATCGTGGGACACTCCGAGCGGCGTTCATATTATGGTGAGAACGACGCCCTGGTCGCGGAGAAGTTTTCCGCCGCGCGCCGTCATGGCCTTGTCCCCATCCTCTGTGTCGGGGAGACCCTGGAGGAACGCGAAGCAGGAGACACCGAGGAAGTGGTGGCACGGCAGCTGGACGTGGTGATCGGTATCGACGGGATTGCCGCATTTTCCGATGCCGTGATTGCATACGAGCCGGTCTGGGCCATCGGGACCGGAAAGACGGCCACGCCGGACCAGGCGCAGGATGTCCATCGTTTCATCCGCGAACGCCTGGCCAGTCACGATGCGACGGTGGCGGAGCAGTGCCGGATTCTGTACGGCGGAAGCATGAAGCCCGACAATGCCGTCGAACTCATCGCACAGCCCGATATCGACGGCGGCTTGATCGGTGGTGCATCACTCAAGGCAGCAGACTTTCTCGCGATCTGCACTGCCGCCAACTGAGTTTCGGAACCGGAACCATGAGAGACATACTTGTTGCCGTACTGATTATCGATTCTCTGGCCCTGATTGGCATGGTGCTGTTGCAACATGGCAAAGGGGCCGATGCCGGCGCGACCTTTGGTGGCGGTGGCGGTGGTTCCGATACCCTGTTCGGTGCACGCGGATCGGCAACCTTCTTGTCACGTCTGACGGCGGCCCTGGCGATCATATTCTTCGCCACCACCATGGCGCTGGCGTTCTATTCAGCGCAACGCACGAGCCCCAAAGGTCTCACCGGTTCCGTTACCTCTGCGCCTGCGTTGGAAAAGGCAAAAAAGGAACCGGTCAAGAAGACGGAAGAGAAACCGGCAGCAACGCCGGCCAAGAAGAAGGAACCCTCGGTACCTGAAGTACCCAAGTAAGCGACCGCCCGGGTCGGTTATTGCATATCGCCGAAGTGGTGGAACTGGTAGACACGCTGTCTTGAGGGGGCAGTGGCGCGAGCCGTGCGGGTTCGAATCCCGCCTTCGGCACCATATTCAACAAAATAAAAAGCCTGATATGCGCGGTACTACTCCAGGTACTGCGAATTATTCTTGCCCATTCCGGTCAAACATAGTGATGCACAATAGGCAGAATTTATGCCTGCAAAAAGACGAGTACACACTCGGTTTTTTATGGAGGCACAAATATACGTCGTCTTGACTTTTCGCTTGGCGAGCGCCTAGACTGCCCGACCCTATAAATACAAGTTATGGCGGGCGGCAACAGAAAACAACAAAGCCCGGCGCCACGCCACAGTATTGGAGCACAGACGGAGATGCTTGAAGGCTACGTGCCAGTTCTGATTTTCGTTGTCATCAGCCTGCTGCTCGGTCTGGTTCTGCTGAGTCTTGGTCGTCTGTTTGGCGGCAACAATCCCAACGAAGACAAGCTGTCGCCCTACGAATGCGGGTTTGAGGCATTTGAGGACGCACGCATGAAATTTGACGTGCGCTACTACCTCGTCGCCATCCTGTTCATCATCTTCGATCTGGAGATCGCTTTTCTGTTTCCCTGGGCGGTGGCCTTGCGCGAGATCGGTCTCGTGGGGTTCGTCGCCATGATGATCTTCCTGGGTGTGCTCGTGGTGGGCTTCATTTATGAATGGAAGAAGGGGGCGCTGGAATGGGACTAGATCAGGCCTCCCAGCGCGGGTGGATGACCACCACGCTGGACAGTGTCATCAACTGGACCCGGACCGGGTCGCTCTGGCCCATGACCTTCGGGCTGGCCTGCTGCGCCGTGGAAATGATGCAGGCCGGGGCCTCGCGCTACGACATGGACCGTTTCGGCGTCATGTTTCGCCCGAGTCCACGGCAGTCTGACGTGATGATTGTTGCCGGTACCCTGGTCAACAAGATGGCGCCGGCGCTACGCAAGGTTTACGACCAGATGGCCGAGCCCCGGTGGGTAATCTCCATGGGGTCCTGTGCCAATGGCGGCGGGTACTATCACTACTCCTATTCCGTGGTCCGCGGATGTGATCGCATCGTCCCGGTCGACGTGTATGTTCCCGGTTGCCCACCCACGGCGGAGGCCCTCCTGTACGGGGTGCTTCAGCTCAAGAACAAGATTCGCCGTACCAATACGATCGCCAGGTGAGCCGACCATGAGTATTACGGAGACCCTGCGCAGCGTGGGCGCGCGTGTGCATGAAAACTTTGGCGAAGACGTTCGCGCGATCGAGGACGACCTCGGTCAGCTCACCCTTGAAGTAGAGCGCCCGCGCTACCGCGAACTGTGCGGTTTTCTTCGCGATGATCCCCAGTGTGGCTTTGCCCAGTTGATGGACCTTTGCGGCATCGATTTCCTTGGCTACCGCGCCGAGGCCGCTGGCGAAAAGCGTTCCGGACCGCGCTTCGCGGTAGTGCTGCACCTGCTGTCCATCACCCGGAACCACCGCGTTCGCGTACGTACTTTTCTCGACGAAGAGACAGTCATGACGGACTCCGTGACCGACGTATGGAATTCCGCGAGCTGGTACGAGCGTGAGGCCTTCGATCTCTACGGCATCATATTTGACGGGCATCCCGATCTGAGGCGCATTCTCACCGATTATGGTTTTGTCGGTCACCCGTTCCGCAAGGATTTTCCGCTCAGCGGCAATGTGGAAATGCGCTACGACCAGCGTCAACGTCGTGTGATCTACCAACCGGTCACCATAGAGCCGCGGCAACTTGTACCGCGGGTCATACGCGAGGAGGGCTACGGTGGCCGAGATTCGTAACTACACGATGAACTTTGGTCCCCAGCATCCCGCGGCCCACGGCGTGTTGCGACTGGTGCTGGAACTTGACGGTGAAGTAATCGATCGTGCGGATCCGCACATTGGTCTGCTGCATCGCGCCACGGAAAAGCTCGCAGAGAACAAGCCGTTCAACCAGAGTATCGGTTACATGGACCGGCTCGATTACGTGTCCATGATGTGCAACGAGCATGCGTATGTAATGGCAGTCGAGAAGCTGCTGGGCATCGAAGTGCCGGTGCGCGCGCAATACATCCGCGTCATGTTCGACGAGATCACCCGCATCCTGAACCACCTCATGTGGCTGGGTACCCACGGGCTGGATATCGGCGCCATGACGATGTTCCTGTACTGCTTCCGCGAGCGCGAGGACCTGATGGATACCTACGAGGTGGTATCGGGCTCGCGCATGCATGCGACCTACTACCGCGTGGGCGGGGTCTACCGGGACCTGCCGGATACCATGCCGCAGTACGAAGCGTCGAAGTGGCACAGCCGCAAGGACGTGGAGCGGATGAACCACAATCGCCAGGGCTCCCTGCTGGACTTCATCTGGGATTTCACCGAGCGTTTCCCCAAACACGTCGACGAGTATGAAACCCTGCTGACGGACAACCGCATCTGGAAGCAGCGCACAGTGGGGATCGGCGTGGTTTCGCCGGAACGGGCACTCCAGCTGGGGTTCAGCGGCGCCATGTTGCGCGGTTCCGGCATTGAGTGGGATCTGCGCAAGAAGCAACCCTATGCCGCCTATGACCGCATGGACTTCGACATCCCGGTTGGCGTCAATGGCGACTGCTACGATCGCTACCTGGTGCGTGTGGAGGAGATGCGTCAATCCAACCGCATCATTCGCCAGTGCGTGGACTGGCTGCGCAAGAATCCCGGCCCCGTGATCGTCGACGATCACAAGATCGTACCCCCGGATCGCGAGACCATGAAATACGACATGGAATCCCTGATCCACCACTTCAAGCTCTATTCCGAGGGCTACTGTGTACCGGAAGGCGAGGTGTACGCGGCGGTGGAGCATCCCAAGGGGGAATTCGGTATTTATCTCGTCAGCGACGGCGCCAACAAGCCGTTCCGTCTCAAGATCCGCGCGCCCGGTTTCGCTCATCTGTCCGCCCTGGACGAAATGTCACGGGGGCACATGATTCCCGACGTTGTGGCCATTATCGGCACCTCGGACATCGTATTCGGGGAGATCGATCGCTGATGACTGCCCCCGCAGACAAGACGACGATCGATTTGCTGTCCATCAACGCGAAACAGGAAATCGACAGGTGGATCGCCAAGTATCCCGCGGACGAGAAGCAGGCCGCGGTGATGGCGGCCCTGCGCATTGCCCAGGACATGCATGGCGGTTGGCTGACGAATGAATTGATCGAGGCGGTGGCCAACTACCTGGAAATGCCGACCATAGCGGTGGCGGAGGTTGCCACATTTTATTCGATGTACGAGCTCAAGCCCGTCGGTCGCCACAAGATCTGCGTATGCACCAACATTTCGTGCATGTTGTGCGGTTCCGATGGCATCGTCGATCACCTGAAGCAGAAACTCGGCATCGGGTTTGGCGAAACCACCTCCGACGGCCGCTTCACCCTGAAGGAAGTGGAGTGCCTGGGCGCCTGTGTCGGTGCACCCATGATGCAGATCGGCAATACCTACTATGAGAACCTGACGCCGGAATCGGTGGACAAGATTTTGTCGGAGCTCGACTAGCCATGGCCAACGAGATCTGTTTCCGCAACCTGGACCAGGAGCAGCCGTGGACGCTGGCGAGCTACGAGGCGTCCGGTGGATACAAGGTATGGCGCAAGATCCTGGCGGAGAAGACACCGCCGGAAGAAGTGATCGAGGAGCTCAAGACCTCGGCCCTGCGTGGTCGTGGCGGTGCCGGTTTTCCGACCGGCCTGAAGTGGAGTTTCATGCCGCGCAGTGCACCCGGGCAGAAATACATCGTCTGTAACTCGGACGAGGGCGAGCCGGGGACCTGCAAGGACCGCGATGTTCTGCGCTACAACCCCCACGCCCTGATCGAAGGCATGGCCATCGCCGGGTACTGTATCGGCGCGACCGTGGGCTACAACTACATTCGCGGTGAATTCTGGGAGCCCTACGAGCGTTTCGAGGGCGCGCTGGAAGAGGCCTATGCCGCCGGGCTGATCGGCAGGAACGTTCAGGGTACCGGGGTCGACTTCGATCTCTACTCCCATCTTGGTGCCGGCGCCTACATCTGCGGTGAGGAAACCGCATTGCTGGAGTCCATCGAAGGCAAGAAGGGGCAGCCGCGATTCAAGCCGCCGTTCCCGGCCAACGTCGGCCTGTTCGGTCGACCCACTACCATCAACAATACCGAGACCCTGGCCTCGGTACCGATCATTCTCGCCGAAGGCGGAAAGTGGTTCCTCGATCTTGGCAAGCCCAACAATGGCGGTTCCAAGCTGTTCTCCGTTTCCGGGCACGTCAACAGGCCCGGGAACTACGAAATCCCCATGGGAACCTCCTTCGCCGAGTTGCTGCAAATGGCGGGCGGCGTGCGCAACGGTCACCGGCTCAAGGCCGTGATTCCGGGCGGTTCTTCGGCACCGCCGTTGCCGGCATCCATGATGATGGATCTGACCATGGACTACGATGCCATCGCCAAGGCCGGGTCCATGCTCGGTTCAGGCGCGGTGATTGTCATGGATGAGACCACCTGCATGGTTCGCGCCCTGGCCCGCATCGCGCACTTTTATTATGAAGAGTCCTGCGGTCAGTGCACCCCGTGCCGGGAAGGCACCGGCTGGATGGCGCGTGTGATTCACCGCATCGAGCATGGCGAAGGACGGCAGGAGGATCTGGACCTGCTGGACGACGTCGCCGGCAAGATCATGGGACGCACCATCTGTGCCCTGGGGGACGCGGCGGCGATGCCGGTCCAGGGGTTCATCAAGCATTTCCGCGACGAATTTCAGTATCACATCGATCATCGCCGTTGCATGGTCAGCGCCTGAGTCGCGCAGGGCGAATCGGAAACAGAACATGGTTACCATCGAGATCGACGGAAAACAGATTGAGGCTGAAGAGGGCCAGATGCTGATTCAGGCGGCGGATGCCGCCGGGATCTACATCCCGCGTTTCTGCTATCACGACAAGCTGTCGGTGGCGGCCAACTGTCGCATGTGTCTGGTTCAGGTGGAAAAGGCGCCCAAGCCCCTGCCGGCCTGCGCCACACCGGTGGCCGACGGCATGAAGGTCTTTACCCGTTCGCATTACGCGCGCGAGGCCCAGCGCGGCACCATGGAATTCCTCCTGATCAACCATCCCCTGGATTGCCCCATCTGTGATCAGGGTGGCGAGTGCGATCTGCAGGACCTCGCCGTGGGCTACGGCAAGGACATTTCCCGCTTCCAGGAAGGCAAACGCATCGTCAAGGACAAGGACATCGGCCCGCTGATCGAGACCGAAATGACCCGCTGCATCCATTGCACGCGTTGCGTTCGCTTTGGTCAGGAAATTGCCGGGATCATGGAATTGGGCGCAACGGGCCGCGGTGAGCATATGCGAATCGGTACCTTCCTCGATTCCAGTGTCGATTCAGAGCTGTCCGGAAACGTCATCGATCTGTGCCCAGTGGGGGCGTTGACTTCCAAGCCGTTCCGCTACACGGCACGCGCCTGGGAACTGATGGATCATCCTTCCGTCGCCCCCCACGATGCCCTGGGTTCCAATGTCACTGTGCAGGTGCGCGGCCACGAGGTCATGCGCGTTCTACCCAGGGAGAATGCGCAGATCAATGAATGCTGGTTGTCCGATCGCGATCGCTTCAGCTACCAGGCGCTGGCGAGCGGGGATCGACTGCTGAACCCGCGCGTCAAGCGCAATGGCCGGTGGGAAGACGTGAGCTGGGAGGAAGCCCTGGACGTTGCCACGACCGGGATGAAGCGCATTGTCGAACGGCACGGAGCCGAGCGTCTCGGGACACTGGTTTCGCCAACAGCAACCCTGGAGGAGTTCTTCCTGGCGCAGAAGCTGACCCGTGGTTTCGGCAGTGGCAACGTGGACCACCGTCTGCGGCAGCTGGATTTTTCCGATGATGATATCGCGCCCCTGTTTCCCTGGTTCGGTCAGGCAATCGAGGACTTCGAGAACACCGACGCCGCCCTGCTGGTCGGAACCAATCTGCGCAAGGAGCTTCCGCTGCTGGCCCATCGTTTGCGCAAGGCGGCGCGGAAGGGCGCCAGCGTCGCCGCGATCAACCCCGTTGGCTACGCGTACAACTATCGGTTGCACGAGAATGTCGTGGCCGGTCCCTCCGAACTCGTCAATGTGCTTGCCGGTGTTGCCCGGGTATTGAAGGATCGCACCGGCAAGGATGTGCCCGCGAGCGCGGGTCCCTGGCTGCAGGAAGCGAAGCCGTCCTCATCTGAAGAACGGATCGCGGACATGTTGCTCAAGGGCGACTCTTCGGTCGTCCTCCTCGGCCCGCAGGCGGCCAACTCCGCGTGTGCGCCGGCGGCGCGCGCCCTGACCGAACTCGTCGCCGAGCTTGCCGGGGCACGGCTTGGTCTGTTGCCGGAGGCAAACAGCGTCTCCGCCTGGCTGGCAGGTTGTATTCCTCACCGCGGCGTGGCCGGGGCCGATGCCCTGCAGGGGCGCGACGCGCGCCTGATGTTGAGCGATCCGCTGAAGGCCTATCTTCTGTTCGGTATCGAACCGGAACTCGATTGCAGCGACGGCAGTCGCGCACGTACCGCCATGCAGGCGGCCGATTTCGTGGTCATGGTCACGGCATTCAAACCGGATCAGGCCGGTACCACGGCCGCGGAATACGCCGACGTCATGTTGCCCCTGGCGCCGTTCACGGAAACGGAAGGTACGTTTATCAATGGAGAAGGGCGCGTCCAGCCCTTCGCCGCCGCGGTGCGGCCACGGGGAGACGCGCGACCCGGCTGGAAGATCCTGCGCATGCTCGGCAAGCTTGCCGGACTGAACGGATTCGACTATCTCGCCATCGACGATGTACGCACCGACATGGGGTTCGGCGACGTCCCCGCGTCCGCACGGCGGCGCGAGTGGCGTATCCCCGAAAGTTCGGCGCCGGTACCCGGCGAATTGCAGCGCCTTCTGGACACGCCGATGTACGTTGGTGATCCCGTGTTGCGGCGGGCTGCTGCATTGCAGGCCACGCACGATAATCCGCCACCCGCGGCCCGGATGAACGCGACCGAGGCGGGCAAGGCCGGTCTCAAGGATGGAGATCCGGTGGTGGTGCGCATGGTGGAAGGCGCGGCCAACCTTGAACTGGTGGTGGATCCACGGGTCCCGGACGGTTGCGTGCTGGTTCCCTCCGGCTATGCACAGACAGCGACCCTGGGTGCTTCGGGCCCGGTCACGGTGGTGAGGGCCTGATCCATGCACGACTTCCTCGCGCAGATTCCCTGGTTGCAGACGTTCCCGAGCTGGATTCTGGTCGCGGTCAGCAATGCCCTGCTGGTCGTTGCCATTCTGTTGCCATTGATTCTGTCGGTAGCCTATCTGACCTTTGCCGAACGAAAGATCATCGCCTTCATGCAGCTGCGTGTCGGACCCAATCGCGTCGGGCCGCGCGGCTGGCTGCAGCCCATCGCCGACGTGGTCAAGCTGTTGCTGAAGGAGATTGTGGTTCCCTCCAGCTCCAACCGCTTTCTGTTCCTGTTCGCGCCCATCCTGTCCCTGGCTCCGGCCTTTGTTGCCTGGGCGGTGATCCCTTTCACCGACAAGCTGGTCCTGGCCAACATCGATGCCAGCCTGCTGTTCATTCTGGCGATGACCTCGCTGGGCATCTATGGCGTGATCCTGGCCGGCTGGGCCTCCAATTCCAAGTACGCCCTGCTGGGCGCCATGCGTTCCGGCGCACAGATGGTGGCGTACGAGATCGCCATGGGTTTCGCGCTCGTGGGCGTGCTAATGGCAGCCAACACCCTGAACCTGCGGCAGATCGTGCTGGAGCAGCAGGGTGGTATCCAGTACTGGTATTTCCTGCCCCTGTTTCCGCTGTTTCTGGTGTATTTCATTTCCGGCGTTGCCGAGACCAATCGCGCACCGTTTGATATCGCCGAGGGCGAATCGGAGATCGTTGCCGGTTTCCATGTGGAGTACTCGGGCATCGTCTTCGGTCTGTTCTTCCTGGCCGAATACGCCAACATGATCCTGATCTCGGCGCTGGCGGTATTCATGTTCCTGGGCGGCTGGCTGTCTCCGGTTCCGCCAGCCTATGTGCCGGATGTGCCCGGCGTTCACTGGTTCCTGGGCGACGGCTTCCACTGGTTGTGGCTGAAGACCGCCGGAATCCTGTTTGTGTTTCTGTGGCTGCGGGCGACGTTCCCCCGCTACCGCTATGACCAGATCATGCGGCTGGGCTGGAAGGTGCTGATTCCCGCTACCATCGTCTGGATTGTGGTGGTTGGCATCGCCCAGCAGACGCGCTTCGCATACCTGTTCCACTGATCCGGACGGGGAGGCTGACATATGAGCGTAAAACAAGTCATCGACAGTTTTCTCTTTACGGAGCTCCGCAAGGGGCTGGGTCTGACCTTCCGCCAGATGTTCAAGCCGAAGATCACGGTCCAGTATCCGGAAGAGAAGACGCCCATGTCACCGCGCTTCCGCGGCCTGCATGCGCTGCGTCGCTATCCGAATGGTGAGGAACGTTGTATTGCGTGCAAACTGTGCGAGGTAATTTGTCCGGCCTTGGCGATCACCATCGAGTCGGAAGAGCGCGACGATGGTACGCGGCGGACCACACGCTACGACATCGACATGAGCAAATGCATCTTTTGCGGGTTCTGCGAGCAGGCCTGTCCTGTGGATTCCATCGTCGAGACCCGGGTCTTCGAGTTTCACGGTGAGAAGCGCGGAGACCTGATCTACACCAAGGATATGTTGCTGGCCATCGGCGATCGCTACGAGAAGCAGATCGCCGAGGACCGAATGGCGGACGAAAAATATCGATAAACGCCCGGGCAGCCGGGCCGAGCAATCACAACAAGACGAAATGAGTTTCGAACAACTGGTCTTTTTTGTCTTCAGCGCCATCCTGGTGTTTGCCGCCAGCATGGTCGTGACCGTTCGCCATCCGGTGAAGGCGGCACTGTTTCTCGTGCTGGCGTTCTTCTCCGCCGCCTGTCTGTGGCTGCTGCTGGAGGCGGAATTTCTCGCCATCGTGCTGATCCTGGTCTATGTCGGCGCGGTCATGGTGCTGTTCCTGTTTGTGGTCATGATGCTGGATGTGGATCTCGTGCGCTTGCGGGAAGGTTTCAGTGACTATCTTCCCATCGGCGGCCTGGTCGCGGCACTGCTGGTGCTGGAAATGGTGATCGTGCTCAGCTCGGACCTGTTCAGTTCGAGGAACATGCCGGCGCCAGTCCCCCATGCGGCGGGCTACAGCAATTCGATGGAGCTCGGCACCATTCTCTACACCATGTACCTGTACCCGTTTGAAATCGCCGCGGCCATCTTGCTGGTGGCCATCGTCGCCGCCATCGCCCTGACCCTGCGCGCGAAGCGGATCGAGATCAAGTACCAGAATCCGGCGAAGCAGATCTACGTACGGGCCAAAGACCGCGTACGCATCGTCAAGATGAAGTCGGAAAAGAAGGGTTGACGGAGGTAGGAATGATACCGCTGCATTATTACCTGATACTCGGAGCGATCCTTTTCTGCATCGCCATCGTAGGCATTTTTCTCAATCGGAAGAATGTCGTGATCCTGCTGATGTCCATCGAACTCATGCTGCTTTCGGTGAGCACGAACTTCGTGGCGTTTTCCCATTTCCGGGGAGACATGGCGGGGCAGGTTTTCGTGTTTTTCATTCTGACGGTTGCCGCCGCGGAATCCGCCATCGGCCTGGCCATTCTCGTGGTGTTGTTCCGCAACCGACATACCATCAACGTCGATGAACTCGACTCGCTCAAGGGATAGGCGATGTTCGGTCTGTCGATGAAAACCATCTACCTGCTCATTCCCCTGAGCCCGCTCGCGGGTTCGGTGCTTGCCGGGCTGTTTGGTCGCCAGATCGGACGCCGCGGCGCGCACTGGGCGACGATACTCGGCGTGGCCATCGCCTTCCTGCTTTCCGTGTTTGTATTGCGCGATGTGATGGCCGGTAACGTGTTCAACGGTTCGGTCTACACCTGGGCGGTTTCCGGTGGCGTGCCCATGGAGATCGGATTTCTGATCGATCCACTGTCGGCCATGATGATGGTGGTGGTCACCTTTGTCTCGCTGATGGTGCACATCTACACCATCGGCTACATGCACGATGATCCCGGCTACCAGCGCTTCTTCAGCTACATCGCGCTGTTCACCTTCTCCATGCTGATGCTGGTGATGTCGAACAACTTCCTGCAACTGTTCTTCGGCTGGGAAGCGGTGGGCCTGGTGTCCTATCTCCTGATCGGCTTCTGGTATACGCGCGATTCTGCCATCTATGCGAACCTCAAGGCCTTCCTCGTGAACCGCGTGGGGGACTTCGGCTTTCTGCTCGGGATCGCCGCAATCTATCTGCATTTCGATACCCTGGATTACTCCGCGGTATTCGCGATCGCGCCACAGTTCTCCGATACGGTAGTCCATGTAATCCCGGGCACCGGCTGGAAGCTGATGTCCATGATTTGCATCCTGCTGTTCATCGGCGCCATGGGGAAATCGGCCCAGGCACCGCTGCATGTGTGGCTGCCGGACTCCATGGAGGGCCCGACGCCGATCTCGGCCCTGATCCATGCCGCGACCATGGTCACCGCGGGCATCTTCATGGTGGCGCGCATGTCGCCGCTGTACGAGCTGTCCAATACCGCCCTGTCGTTCGTGATCGTAATCGGCGCGATCACGGCCCTGTTCATGGCGTTCCTCGGTGTGGTACAGACCGACATCAAGCGGGTGATCGCCTATTCCACGCTTTCGCAGCTGGGATACATGACCGTGGCCCTGGGGGCTTCGGCCTATGCCGCCGGAATCTTTCACCTGATGACTCACGCCTTCTTCAAGGCGCTGCTGTTTCTGGCCGCGGGTTCGGTCATCATCGCCATGCACCACGAGCAGGACATGCGCAAGATGGGCGGACTGAAAAAGTACATGCCCGTCACCTTCATCACGGCCTGGATCGGTTCGCTGGCGCTGGCGGGAATTCCGCCGTTTGCCGGATTCTTCTCCAAGGACGCCATCATCGAAGCGGTTCACCACTCCAACATTCCGGGCAGCGGCTTTGCCTATTTCGCGGTAGTCACAGGTGTCTTCGTCACCGCCTTCTATTCCTTCCGCCTGCTGTTCCTGACCTTTCACGGCAAGGAGCGCATGGACGAACATACCCGTTCGCACGTGAAGGAATCACCCCTGGTGGTAACGATTCCCCTGGTGCTGCTGGCGATTCCGTCCATGATTGCCGGTGCGATCTACATCTATCCCATGTTGTTCGGCCATTTCTTTGGCGGCGCGATTCATGTCGCCCATGCCCATGATGTGATGCACAAGATGGCCGAGGAGTGGAAGGATATCCCGGTGTACGAGGCGGTGATGCGCTATGCATTGCACGGCGTGTTGCAGCCACCGTTCTGGATCGCGCTCAGTGGAATCCTGGGCGCGTGGTTGTGCTACATCAAGTACCCGCACTGGCCGGAGCGCATCAGTACCCGTTTCTCGGTCATCTACCAGTTGCTGGTGAATAAGTACTGGATCGACGAGATCTATTTCAGGACCTTTGCCGACGGGGCCCGCGGGCTTGGCCGGATCCTGTGGCGCATCGGCGATGTACGCGTCATCGACGGGGCAATCGTCAACGGCAGTGCCCGCATCGTGGCCTGGGTATCGTCAGCCGTGCGCGGTATCCAGTCCGGCTATGTGTACCACTATGCCTTCGCCATGATCATCGGGCTGTTCCTGTTGATCACCATGTTCCTGCAGCGCTGATGGCCAGCGACATAACCAAGACAAAGAAATGATTCTGCACAATCTGCTCAGCCTGACCATCTGGACGCCCATTATCGGCGGCCTGTTGATCCTTGTGACAGGGAGCGACCGCAATGCGCCGCTGGCCCGGTGGATGGGTCTGGTTGTTGCGGTTGCAACCTTCGTTGTCAGCATCGCGATCTACCACGGCTACGATGCCAGTACGGCCGCGATGCAGTTCGTGGAGGGCGGGGCGGAGTCCGGGGCGGAGCCCTGGATCGCGGCGTTCAATGTCTATTACTACCTGGGCGTCGATGGCATATCGGTACTTCTGATTCTGCTGACTACCTTCAGCACCGTGCTGGTGGTGATCGCCGCCTGGCGTGTCATCCAGCGACGCGTGGCCATGTACATGGCCGCCTTCCTGATCATGGAAGGTCTGATGATCGGTGTGTTCTCCGCCCTGGACGCGATCCTGTTCTACGTCTTCTGGGAGGCCATGCTGGTTCCGATGTACCTCATCATCGGTATCTGGGGTGGGCCGAATCGGGTGTACGCGGCGATCAAGTTCTTCCTCTACACCTTCCTTGGTTCGGTGCTGATGCTGGTAGCCTTCATCTACCTCTACTATCGCGCTGGTCACAGTTTTGACATCCTGGCCTTCCACAATGTGAAGCTGGGCCTGAAGGAACAGATCCTGATCTTCTTTGCCTTCTTCGCGGCCTTCGCGGTGAAGATCCCCATGTGGCCGGTCCACACCTGGTTGCCGGATGCCCACGTGGAAGCGCCCACCGGGGGTTCGGTTGTCCTGGCGGCCATTATGCTGAAGATGGGCGGGTACGGTTTCCTTCGCTTCAACCTGCCCATTACCCCCGATGCCAGCCACGAACTCGCGTGGCTGATGATCGGCCTGTCCCTGATCGCCATTGTCTACATCGGACTGGTGGCCCTGGTGCAGGAGGACATGAAGAAACTGATCGCCTACTCATCCATCTCGCACATGGGTTTCGCAACACTGGGCATCTTCGTTTTCAATCCCCAGGGCATGGAAGGCGGTGTCGCACAGATGATCTCGCACGGGTTTATTTCCGGCGCGCTGTTCCTGTGCGTGGGCGTGCTCTATGACCGTCTGCACTCGCGACAGATTTCGGACTATGGCGGCGTTGCGAACCGTATGCCGATATTCGCTTCCTTCATGATGCTGTTTGCCATGGCCAATAGCGGCCTGCCGGGTACCTCGGGCTTCGTCGGCGAATTCCTGGTGATCCTGGGCTCGTTCCGCGCGAATTTCTGGTACGCCTTCCTGGCCGCGTCCACCCTGATCTTCGGCGCCGCCTACACCCTCTGGATGTACAAGCGCGTGATCTTCGGCAAGGTGGCCAACGACAAGGTCGCGAGCCTGCAGGATGCCACCCCGCGGGAAATCGTGTTTCTGGCGCTGCTGGCGGTGGCGGTACTGGCCATGGGGATCTGGCCGTACCCGTTCCTGGACGCAATCCACAGCTCGGTGGGCCACCTGCTACAGCAGGTCGCTACGAGTAAACTCGGCTAGTTCGCCAAACGACAGGAATTCAGGAAGCCGTTGCCATGAACATGCAAGCACTGACCATCGCCGCCCCGGAAATTCTGGTGTTTTCCATGGCCTGCGCGATTCTGGTGATCGATGTGTTCCTGACCGATCGTTCGCGCATCGTCAGTTACCTGTTGGCACAGGCGACCCTGGTGGCCGCCTTCGCGCTGACCCTCTGGGGTATGACGGACACCGCGGTACACGTCTTCAATGGTGCGTATGTGCGCGACCCCATGGCCGATGTCCTGAAGCTGGCGATCTATGCCGCCGTGTTCGTGGCCTTCGTCTATTCCCGGGACTATCTGGGCGAACGCGACCTGTTCCGTGGCGAATTCTACATCCTCGGCCTGTTCGGCCTGTGCGGAATGATGGTCATGGTGTCGGCCGGCAGTTTCCTGACCCTGTACCTGGGGCTGGAACTGCTGTCGCTGAACCTGTATGCCTTGACCGCATTCAACCGCGATTCGGCCCTGTCTACCGAAGCGGCTATGAAGTATTTCGTTCTGGGTGCTATCGCTTCGGGCATGCTGCTCTTTGGCATGTCCATGCTGTACGGGGCCACGGGCTCCCTGGATCTCGCCACCGTACATGCCGCTATCGGCAAGCTGTCGCCGAATCACATCGTCCTGATCTTCGGTCTGGTCTTCGTGGTCGTCGGTCTCGCATTCAAGGTAGGCGCGGTCCCGTTCCACATGTGGATTCCCGATGTGTATCAGGGAGCGGCGACTCCGGTCGCGGTCTACATCGGTTCCGCGCCAAAGATCGCCGCCTTCGCCATGATCATGCGTCTGCTGGTGGGAGGTCTCGGGGAGCTGTCGGCGTCGTGGCAGGACATGCTGATCATCCTCGCCATCCTGTCCATGGGGCTCGGGAACATCATCGCCATTGCCCAGACCAACATCAAACGCATGCTGGCCTATTCGACCATTTCCCACATGGGGTTCTTTCTGCTCGGCATTCTCAGCGCCACCGACAATGGCTACGGTTCGTCCATGTTTTACGTTCTGGTCTACGCGCTGATGAGCCTGGGTGCCTTCGGCGTCATCATTCTGTTGTCACGCCGCGGCTTTGAGGCGGAATGGCTGGAGGATTTCCGCGGTCTGGGTCAGCGCAGTCCCTGGGCCGCCTTCCTCATGCTGTTGCTGATGTTTTCCATGGCCGGCGTGCCGCCCACCCTGGGCTTTTACGCCAAGCTGATGGTGATTCAGTCCCTGGTGGATGCGGGTCTGGTCTGGCTGGCGATCGTATCGGTACTGATGGCGGTGATCGGGGCCTACTACTATCTGCGCGTGGTCAAGCTCATGTATTTTGACGAGCCGGCCGAGGCGCCCTCCATCGAGGCCCATTCCGATATGCGGGCGGTCCTGTCCCTCAATGCCATTGGTGTCATTGCCCTGATACCATGGGTCGGGGCCCTGATCGATCTCTGTCGCGAGGCGGTACGGGCCATCTCCTGATCCGGAATGCTGGTCCCGTCCTTGACGCGCCTCCACCGTCAGTGCATGCGAAGCGTCAACGACATTCTGGTGGACTTTCTCGACTAGGAAATGCGTGCTACGGACCGGGTCGGTCCGTAGCACACCAGCGTCTAACTAGTTCAGGCTGGAACCGCAGCGGAGGTTGCCGGGAACCGATTCCTGAATTCGCTTCGGGTCGGGCAGATTGAGGGCGTCCATGATCTCGACGAACTCATCTTCGCTCTTGTTGTTGCCCAGGCGCGGATTGAACCGCTTTTCCTCGCCCACGGTCGAAGCCGTATGGCCGCGATAGTCGTGGCCGGGCCAGACGACGGTCTCGTCGGGCAGGGTGAAGATCTTCTCCCGGATCGATTCGTACAGGGTGTGCGCATCGCCTGCCTGGAAGTCCGTGCGGCCACATCCGCGAATCAACAGTGCATCGCCCGTGAATACGGCCCCGTCGATGCGATAGCTGATGTCGCCGTCGGTGTGGCCCGGGGTGTGGAGCACTTCAATGGACGCACTACCCAGGGACAGACGATCGCCATCCTCGAGCATCAGATCCGCACAAGGCGCGTTGTAGATTCGATGCAGGGCAACCTGGGCGCCGAAGTGTTCGCGCAGTGCGGACGCACCGGTGACGTGATCCGCGTGCACGTGGGTCTCGAGGATGTACTTCATGCGAAACCCTAGTTCCTCGATGAGACGGGTGTCGCGTTCCGTCTGTTCGCGTACGGCATCGATGATCGCTGCTTCACCCGAATCGGGATCGGCCACGATATATGTGTAGGTCGAAGTATCCTTGTCGAAGAGTTGCCGAACAAACATTATGCACCTCCGGTAAGATGGGCAAAAATCAGCACGTCAGGTATTTCTGGATCGAGCCAAGGTTGTGCACCTTGTCGAAGCCCAGTTGGCTCAGTACTGCCTGGGCCTGGGCGCTGCGCGCACCGCTCATGCAGTAGACGATGACCGGACGCTCGCGATCCAGATGCTGTTCCGCCGCATGGATCCCCTGCACCGGCAGGTTCATGGAGCCGGGGAGGGCGCCACGGGCAAATTCCTGGGGTGAGCGCACGTCGACGAGCTGGGCGCCGTGTTGCTGGACCAGTACGCGTGCCTCGGGACAGTCGATCTGGCTGCTGTTGTTTCCGAACATTCCAAACATGTTTCCTACCTCTCGTCTTCAGTTGTCAGGGTGTGGGTGCGCAGCTTCCCGCAAAGGGACATCAGCAGTTGCTGCTCGTCTTCGTTCAAAAGTGACATCAGTTGCTTCTGCACGCTCAACCGTGCGGGTTTAACGTTTTCAATCAGTTCGCGGCCCTTTGCCGACAGCACGAAGGTCTTTTCCCGTCCGGTGCTGTTCGCGTCTTCACGAATCCAGCCACACTTTTCCATGACCTGCAGCTTGCGGCTGATCACGCTGCGCTCGGACTCCATCTCGTCCGCGATGCTGCGGATGCTGGCCGGCTGCAGCCGGGCGAGCACCGCCAGGACCGGGATCTGGGTGGCGCGTACGCCGAAGGGCCGATAGGCCTCGTCATAGGCCTTGAGGATGTAATGGCTGGCCCGCAGCATCTGCAGGTTGATGCACATGGGGCTGACCGCTTCCTCGGACGGAGTCACTGTCGCCTTCGCTGGGTTCATGTTTCGGATCCAATCTGTGTATATGCACGCTATTATATGTGCATATACACAGAAATCAAGAGCCAAGGTACCGGAATAGCGGCAACCGGGGCAAAATGGGGGAAAAACAGGGTCTTAACGGTTCTCCGATCGCCCGAACTCATGCCATAATCGCGGCGCAGATCGCGAGGAACCATCGATGCAGATCACCGTGGAACACAATCCGAGCCCGGCAAAGCTGGACGTAATGGGGGTGTACGATTGGCCCATCTGGACCAAGGAAGAGTCGGAATTCACCTGGCGCTACGACACCAAGGAAACCTGCTACATCCTCGAGGGCAAGGTTACCGTCACGCCCGACGGCGGCGAACCGGTGGAACTGGGCCGGGGCGACCTGGTGGTGTTTCCCGCCGGCATGTCCTGCACCTGGCACATTACCGAGCCCGTGGAAAAACACTACGACCTCGGCTAGATCTCCTCAGAAATACCACGCCAGCCGCGCGTAGGCGCTGGTCGCCGGCCGATAGTACGTTCCGGGTACGGTGGTCGGGATGCCGCCATACTCCGTATTCTTCGGCCCCATGGGCAGTAGCAGCCCGGCCAGCAGGGTGAGATTCTGTTTCCAGTCGAAGGTCACGGTCCCCTGATACAGGCCACTGCCGTCGTTCAGATTGCCGATCACCGTGTTGGCGATCATCACCCGCGGCGTCCATTCCACCGTCAGACCGGCGGTGAGGTAGTCACGGCCCAGGGCGTATAACTCGCCACGGGCGATTCGACTGACGAGTTCGTTGTTGGCGCTCAGGGCCGCCGTGCTGTAGTCGCCGTTGGCCTGACCGAATCCGTTGCGGTAGTACTCGACAAACCCGGTGGTGTTGCGTTGCCCCCAGGTCCACGAGGTGTTGATATTCGCCACCGCCGAAACCGTGGTACCGGCCGGTCCCTGGTTGGCCACGACATCGCTGCGCACGACCGCGCCCTCCCAGTCCAGTGCGCCACCAAAACCCGCCAGTTGTTCGTCGTAGTGCTCTGCCGCGAGCAAATCGAAGTCCAGGGCGCCCCGACGTCCATGATACTTCGCCGCCACCGAAGACTGCCGCGATTCCACCGCGCCGGAGACTGCGTCCCGCCGCGGCACAACAATGCCCTGCAGGTCATCGCCATCGTCGAACAGGTACTGGCTATAGAGCATGTCGTCGCCAGTCTTGTATTCCTTGTCCACACTGGTCGGCGAAAACGGATTGAAGATGTCCATGGGCTGGAACACCATGCCGTTACCCCAGCTGATGGCGTCGCGTCCGAAACGGAACACGAAATGATCGCTGGCGTAGCCGAAGGAAGCACGGTCCAGTCGCTGGATCGCAATGAGCTTGTCCTGGTTGGCGACCACGCTCGTGAGATCGAATAGACGGGTGCGATCCGAAGGGATACCAAAGGAAGCGGCCAGGGGCAGGCTGCCGAACAGCGGGCGCGCGGCGACTACGGTATCGCCGTACTGGGACGTGAACTGGTAGTGCAGCTTGAAGTCCCAGCGGCCCTCGCGTTTCTCCAGCTTGAAGCGGAAGTCCAGGTTCTGGTCCAGGGCATCGAAGCCGTTCCCGGCGGCGAGGATGTCGTCATCGGCATAGTGGGTGCCGGATACGAGGTACTTGAGGTGTCCGCCGGTCTTCCAGTCATCGCCCCGTGCCGTCGTTGTCGCGGCGAACAGAATCAGCGCGACCAGCGGCAGCAGAATTCTATCTCTGCACGACATCGTCGATGATCTTGCCATCGTGCATCTTGATCAGGCGGCGGGCATAACCCATGACCAGCTTGTCATGGGTCGACACCACGAAGGTGGTGCCGTGGACCTCGTTCAGGTGACGGATCAGGTTCAACAGTCGCTCGGCCGTGTGCGAGTCCAGGTTGGCCGTCGGCTCGTCCGCCAGCACCAGTTCCGGTTCAGATACGATGGCGCGGGCCACGGCCACGCGTTGTTGCTGGCCGCCGGACATCTCCGCCGGGCGTCGGTCTTCCAGTCCCTGCAGTTCCACTTCCTTGAGGATGTCCATTGCCCGTTGCTTGCGGTCATCCGGCGATACGCCCTGCAACTGCATGACGAACTCCACGTTTTCACGTGCCGTGAGTACCGGGATGAGGTTGTAGGCCTGAAACACGAAGCCAATCTGTCGCAAGCGCATCTCCGCCAGTTCGCCCTTGTCCATCTGGTCGACGCGCTTGCCGGCGACGGTGATCTCGCCGCTCGTGGGTCGGTCCAGCCCACCAATCATGTTCAGCAGCGTGGTCTTGCCCGAGCCCGAGGGCCCCGAGAGACAGACGAACTCGGCCTTGTCGATATCGAGGTCGATCCCGGAGAGCGCGTGCACGGCGAGGGTTCCCTCGCCAAAGGTCTTGTAGAGATTTTTTATTTGTACGGTAGACATGATCAGTTCCTGACGATGGCTTGTACGGGGGTGAAACGGGACGCACGCCAGGCGGGATACAGGCTGGCGAGCAGACCCAGTACGATGACGACGGCATTGGACATGACGACATCGCGCAATTCCAGTATGGGGTAGAGTATCCTGCTGATCTGGAACATCTCCAGTCCCTCGGTGCCGAGAATGGAAATATCCCATCCATCGCGGATGGGCCACAGGGTCAGCAGGGCGAGCAGATTGCCCACGACCAGGCCGATTCCCAGCATGAACAGCGATTCGATCAGTGTCTGCACGATGATATGACGCGGGCGCATCCCCAGGGCCTGTACCAGTCCGATCTCTCGCGTGCGCTCGAACACGGCCATGAGCAGCGTGTTGACCAGCCCAAAGGACATGGCGAGAAAGATCACGATGAACCAGATCAGGACGAAGGCATCCATGACCTTGAGCATGCTGCCGAGGTAGGGATCGAGCTTGTCCCAGGACACGATGTCCAGTTTCGGGGCCGCCTTGCGCAGTTTCTTCACCAGCGGTTCCAGCCCGCGGTAGTCGGCGCCGATCAGGGATATCTCCGATGATTCGCCGTCCATGTGCAGGAAGTCCTGCGCGGTCTTGCGGCCGGTGAAGACGTAGGCCTTTTCCGTCGCCTCAAACTCGGTTGAGAAAATACCGACGATGCGAAAGCCGCGGTCGACGATATTGTTCTTCGGATCCTGGCTGATGATCACGACGCGGTGACCGAGCCGCGTCTCCAGAAGCTCCGCCAGTCGGTTGCCGATGACGATGCCATCGTCATCGACGCCGGTCAGCATGCGGCCCTCGGTGACGGCATTGTCGATAAAGGACAGGTTCTTTTCCTGGAGTGGATCAATGCCCACCAGGGTGACCCCGAGGGAATCGCGCTCGCTCTGGATCACCGCCGGCACGCGCACGCGCGAGGCCCAGCCCCGGATGCGTTTGTCCTTCAGGGCATCGGTCAGGGCCGGAGGCAGTGCCTGCATGGAATTGACGATGGAAGGATCGTCGCGATAGGCCGGCGCGTGAATCTGGATGTGTCCGGTCAGGTTCTGGATGGAACTGCGGATCATCTGGTCCACCATGCCGCGCATGAGTGCGGTCATCCAGATCATGGCCCACACGCCCACGGATACGGCAGCAAGCATGATGAGCGTGCGCCGGTGATTGCGCCACATATTGCGCCAGGCGACCGTGGTCAGCATGTGCAACGGTGTCTGCATCAGACCGTCTCCATGGCTTCCACTGGCCGCAGGCGCCGCAGGCGAGCCGCGGGGTACAGTGCGGCGAGGATGGTGGCGACCAGGATGATGGCCGGACCCAGCGTGACCGAGGTGAGGTTGATGAGCGGATAGATCACGGAAGGCATGTTGAGCTCGGCGGCGATCTCTTCCAGGCCGGGATAGCTGAAACCATATATATGGAAGTACAGCGTGATCAGGATTCCGGCCAGGGCCCCAAGGAGGAAGCCGGTGACGGCCATGACCGTGGACTCAAGCAGCACCAGCCGCCCCACGCGCGCGGGCGTAAGCCCGAGGGCGAGCATGATGCCGAACTCCCGTGTGCGTTCCAGCACGGACATGAGAAAGGTATTGAGCACGCTGAAGGCCACCAGCGCCACCAGCACCGCGTACATGATCCACGCCGTGGAGAAGTCGGCCTGGATCGCCTGCTTCAACCCAGGGATCAGTTGTTCCCAGTCCAGCACCACGAGCTTGTCGCCCCCGATGATGCGGCGGATCTCCGCCTGCAGGCGCGGGGTCTGACCCGCGGGCACCCCGGCCGCGGCAATGACGTGGCCGTCGCTGCCCATGCTGAACACGTCCTGAAAGGTCTTTAGCGGGATCTCCACGAAGTAACGGTCCATGTCGACGTTGCCGCTGGTGAAGATCCCGACCACGGGCAATACGGTGGCGGCGAAGGAACCATCCTTGCCGCTGCCCAGAATCGTCAGTTCATCGCCGAGCTTGATGTTCAGATTGCGCGCCATGACGCTGCCCACGACGGCTTCCTGGGTATGGTCTCCGGACAGGTAGTGGCCCTGTTTCACCAGGCCGGGGATGGTCGAGACCTTGGCTTCGAACTTCGGCTGCACGCCGATGATCTGCGCGCCGTAGGTGCGGGTCTTCGAGGACACCAGGGCGAAACCCATGCCCCGGGCGGCAATGTCCTGGTTCCCTGTGTCCGTGCGGATGCGCGCGGCCAGACCGGCCACATCGGGAATGGTGCGATAGATCTGCGGGTTCTCCTTGTAGCCTTCTGCCTGTACCTGCACGTTGCCGGTGAAGCCGCGCAGGGCGTACTCGATCATCACGTCGTACTGGCCGAGTTGCAGGCCGATCATCCATACCAGCAGGGCATCGGAAAAGACGATTGCGGCGAGGGTCAGGCTGGTACGGCGTGGATGACGCCAGATATTGCGCCAGGCCAGACGAAGCATCATCCCCATGGCGTGCGCGATCCCGTTCCTAGAACCGCGGGTTTCTGAGATTCGACAGGGTGAAGGTCCCGGGCGGGATGCGGATGTCGAACTTCGCCGATTTCACCTGCACCTCGGTCCATTCCTGGGGCTTGTCGATCTTCTGCATACGTTCCTGCAGTGCCACCGGCCGTCCGCCCATCACGCCAACCTTCAGGGTGGTCATGCGTTTCACCAGCTTGCCGTCCTGATCGTAGAACGCATGTTCCATCAACACATAGTCGTCGCGCACCTTCAGCACCTCCTTGCCCCACACGACCGGTGCACCTTCCTTCGGAACCGATTCGATGACCCAGACCGTATGACCCTCGTGGGTCTCGCGGTCCAGGATGCGATGGTTGTACTGGTCGATGATATCGGTGGAACGGGCGATGTCCTTGTTGGAAAAATCCGAACCCATCCAGCTCTGGCTCATCATGCTGGAGGGAATCTTGATCACGCGATTGATCTTGGGCGAGAAGGTCCACATCGTCTTGTCCAGTAACAGGGTGCCGTTGCCCGCATCCTTCTGAGGTGCCAACACACGCACGAGGGAGGACTTTTCGCCTTCGGTCCACGCCTGCATGGTCATGGACCGTTCCCAGTCGGGCCGGTGAATGATCATGGTCATGGTGGATTCGGAGGACGTGCCGCGCCAGTGATCGATGGTGGCCTTGACCAGGGCAGTCGCATCAGGCGCGGTGGCATCGGGGGTTGCACCGCGGGCGGGCAGGGCGCAGCAGGTGGCCAGCAGGAACAGGATCGGAAACGTTTTTGCTCTTAGCACCGTTGAAGCCATCCTGATGAAGCGAATGGGGGCGTGTACGCCGGTTTGCGTGGCCCACGCTACCATAGCTGTGTCCGTCGCCCAACCGGGTACGCGCATCCGTGTATGGGTCCCGCTGCTGATCAATGTCGCTGTGTTTGGCGCCATGATCTGGTTCGGCGCAAACCAGTTTTCCCATCTGGTGCACTGGTTGCTACCGGAAGGGAACCAATGGTGGGCGGAGATCGCGGCGGTTGTGGTGTGGATCTTTTTCGGTAGCGTGATCCTGGTGCTGATCTTCTTCACCTTCACCATGGTGGCCAATCTCATCGGTGCCCCGTTCAACGATTTCCTCGCGGAAAAGGTGGAGCGGCGATTGTCCTTCGATACCCAGTCACCCGGCCCACGGTCGAGTTACCTGTTGACGGATTTCTTTCCATCCATCTTCGGCGAGATTCGGCACTTACTATATTATCTGATGATCGCGGTCCCGCTGTTCGCCCTCAGTATCGTCCCCGGCCTGGTGGTGATCACGGCGCCGCTGTCGTTCCTGTTCAGCGCCTGGCTGTTGTCGGTGGAGTATATTTCCTATCCCATGGGCAATCACAACCGCTACTTCCCCGATGTGCGCCGCTGGTTGCGGTCGCATCGCAGTCTGGGCTTCGGCTTCGGTCTGGCGACGACGATCGCGACCATGGTTCCGGTGGTGAACTTCTTTGTCATGCCGGCCGCCGTTGCCGGCGCCACGGCCCTGTGGGTGGAGCGTGGCGAGGCAGACCCGCGTACGGAATCCCATGACTGAGTCCCGCCCACACTCCGAGGAAAACGCGCGCCGGATCCACGCCCTGGTGCGTGCCGCCTACAGCCCGGTGGTGTGGGCGCTTGCGGTCCTGTCGGGTGCGGCGCTGGTCCTGGATAACCTGAGTTCGGGTACCGACCGCTCCGGCGTGAGTTTCTTCTTCATTGTCCTGATCTCGCTGTTCAATTTCTATCTGGCGGTGGGTGGCTACGAGGCCTTCGCCCACAGCAAGTCCACCGTATCGGTACCTCAGGCGCTGCAGGCAGCGGGCAAGGTACTGGGCCGCTTCCTGTGGATGGTCGTGCAGGCGGCCTTCTTTCTGTTTCTCGTGTCCCTGGTCATTTCCCTGGTGTTCCTGGCGGTGTCGGGCCCGACAGCCTTGCAGCATGCGCAGTCCGGTGGGGAGCCTTCCCAGGCCATCAAGTTGCTGTACGGGGGCGTGGCCGCGCTGTTCGTGTTGCTGACCGTGTACTGGTTTCCGATCGTGTTCGTGCGCGGGGATTTTCGCCTGTTTCCGACCCTGAACGCGGCCTTCCGTACCCTGGGCCAGCACTATTCCTCCCTGGGCTATCTGGCGATCCTGCTGCTGCTTCCGGCCGCGATCCTGCTGCTTGGGGCCGGGGCCATCCCGTTTCCTGTGGTTGCGATCGTCGCCATGGTGGGCGAGGTGCTGCGCTGGGCGGCCTATGCCTACTGCGTGGACGTGGTGGCGGGCGAGCCCGCGCCGGCAAAACTGGCCTGAGCGGGCCGTCTCCGGCGGGAAAATGCCGGGAATTCCCTTGAAATACAGAAATTTCGGCTGTACACTGCGCGCCCAATGCTGCGGGGTGGAGCAGTCTGGCAGCTCGTCGGGCTCATAACCCGAAGGTCGTAGGTTCAAATCCTACCCCCGCTACCAAATTGAGCGTCGGCCGGGACCGCCGGGCAGCAGCATCCGACAGGCGTCGGCGACGCGTTGAGTTCCCGGTTCGGATGCCGGATAATGCGGAACCCGCGGCGGCCACAGGGCGCCGGGGTGAATACCAAGAAAGTGGGCCATCGGCCCACTTTTGCGTTTCTGGGGCGGGTGACCGTCCCGCCGGACAGGTTTATGGACACAGGCGGCCTGACGAAGATGCTGGAGCCGAGCGTGAACGCGCTGGGTTTCGAGCTGGTGGCCGTGGAGATGGCGGGCATGACCCTGCGTCTGTACATCGACAGTCCGGAAGGCGTGACGGTGGATGACTGTGCCGATGTCAGCCACCAGGTGAGCGCGGTGCTGGATGTGGAAGATCCGATCCGTGGCGAGTACACCCTGGAGGTGTCGTCGCCGGGACTGGACCGGCCCCTGGTCAAGCCGGAGGACTTCGAGCGCTTCGCCGGCGAACGGGTAAAGGTGAAGCTGCACCGGGCGCTGGATGGACGAAAGAATTTTGTTGGCCGCCTGGCCGGACTGAAGGACGGTCGGGTGGTAGTGGAAACAGACGAGGGCAGGTTCGAGCTGGAGCTGGATCAGATCGATCGGGCCCGACTGGTACCGGAATTTTGACGGGCGCTGGAGCGCTGAAAAACATGACGAACGAAATCCTGATGATTGTCGATGCCGTTTCCCGCGAGAAGGGCATCGAGAAAGACATTATCTTCAAGGCGATCGAGGCGGCGCTCGCCACGGCCACCCGCAAGAAACACGCGGGCGACATCGATGCGCGTGTCTCCATTCATCGCGACACCGGCGACTACGACACCTTCCGCCGCTGGGAAGTGCTGGACGACGAATCGGAAGAGTTTGAATCCCCGGAACGCCAAATCCTGCTGGCCTATGCGCGCCAGAAAAACCCCGACATCGAGGTCGGCGATTTCATCGAGGAGCCGCTGGAGCCGGTGGAGTTCGGCCGCATCGCCGCCCAGGCAGCCAAGCAGGTCATCGTGCAGAAGGTGCGCGAGGCCGAGCGCGAGCAGATCGTGGAGCAGTTCCAGGACCGCCAGGGCGAGATGCTCACCGGCGTGGTCAAGCGCATGGAGCGTGGCGATGCCATCGTCGAGATCGCCGGTGTCGAGGCCCTGCTGTCCAAGAGCAAGATGATCCCGCGCGAGGGTCTGCGTCCGGGCGACCGTATTCGCGCCTACCTGGAAAACGTGGAGCTGGTTCCCCGTGGCCCGCAGCTGTTCCTGAGCCGTACGTCGCCGCAGTTGCTGATCGAGCTGTTCAAGCTCGAGGTCCCGGAGGCGGGCGAAGGCCTGATCACCATCCACAGCGCCGCGCGTGATCCCGGCCTGCGCGCCAAGATCGCGGTCAGCACCTCCGATCCGCGCATCGACCCCATCGGCGCCTGCGTCGGCATGCGCGGATCGCGCGTACAGAGCGTGTCGAACGAACTCGCCGGCGAGCGCGTGGACATCATTCTGTTTTCGTCCAACCCGGCGGAATACGTCATCAATGCCCTGGCCCCGGCCGAGGTGCTGTCCATCGTCGTCGACGAGGAACTGCAGAGCATGGACGTGATCGTGGACGAGACCCAGCTGTCCCAGGCCATTGGCCGCGGCGGCCAGAACGTGCGCCTGGCGTCGGAGCTGACCGGCTGGGACCTCAACATCATGACCGAGGAAGAGGCCCAGGAAAAAGGCAGCAACGAGGCGGAGAACGCGATCCAGACCTTCATGAAGCAACTGGACGTGGACGAGGACGTGGCCCGGGTGCTGGTGGAGGAAGGCTTCACCTCCCTGGACGAAGTGGCCTACGTGCCCAAGCAGGAAATGGTGGCCATCGAGGGCTTCGACGAGGATATTGTCGAGGAGCTGCGCAACCGCGCGCGCGACGCCCTGCTGACCAGTGCCATCGCCGCCGAGGAGAAGATCGGCCTGTCCGAACCGGCCGCCGATCTGCTGGCCCTTGATGGCATGGACGAACACACGGCCCATCTGCTGGCCAGCAACGGGATCTGCACCCAGGAAGACCTGGCGGAGCAGGCGGTGGACGAGCTGATGGAAATCGAGGGCATGGAGGAGGAGAAGGCAAAGGCCCTGATCATGGCCGCCCGTGCCCCCTGGTTTGAAAATGACGAAAAGGCGGGTTGAGACTCGCCGTAGGCTGACAGGAATACTATGACGCAGCAAACGACAATCAAGGCGTTCGCAGACCAGATCGGTGTACCGGTCGATACCCTCTTGCGTCAACTGGAAGCCGCCGGCCTCGGTGACAAGCAGGCCGACGAGGGCCTGACCGACGACGAGAAGATGTCGCTGCTGAGCTATCTGCGCGGCGGCGAAGAGGGCGAGGCCACGCCGGCCAAGAAGAAGATCACCCTCAAGCGCAAGACCACCAGCCAGGTGACCCAGTCCAGCCGTACCGGCGGCAGCCGCACGGTGCAGGTGGAAGTGCGCAAGAAGCGCACCTATGTGAAGCGCAGCGTGGTCGAGGACCAGGCCCGCGCCGAGGAAGAGGCACGCCTGCAGGCGGAAGAGGAAGCGCGCGCCGCCGAAGAGGCGAAGAAGGCGGAGGCCGAGGCCAAGGCGGCGAAGAAGGCGGAGAAGGAAGCCGCGGAATCGAAGAAGGCCGAAGCGGAAGCGGTTCCGCCGCCCGAAGTGGTGGCGGTGCAGGAAGCGGCGGCCGAGGCCGCGGCGGCACCGGCGGCGACCGAAGAGAAGAAGCCCAAGCCGACCGAAGGCCGGCGCAAGAGCAAGCGCGAGAAGGAAGAATTCCAGCGCGAGGAGCTGCAGCTCGCCGGCGCGGGTCGCCGGCGCAAGCCGACCCAGCGTCCCCGCAGCAAGAAGGCGGTGTCCACCAGCCTGTCCGGACAGCACGGCTTTGAGAGGCCGACGGCCCCGGTCGCGCGCGAGGTCGTCTTGCCCGAATCCATTACCGTCGCCGAGCTGGCGCAGAAGATGTCCGTCAAGGCCACCGAAGTCATCAAGGTGCTCATGGGGATGGGTTCCATGGTGACCATCAATCAGGTGCTGGATCGCGATACCGCCACCATCGTCGCCCAGGAACTGGGCCACGAAGTGAAGGAGGCCAAGCCGGAGAGCCCGGAGGCGCTGCTCGAGACCGCCGGCGCGGAAATGGGCGAGGCGATGCCGCGTCCGCCCGTGGTTACGGTCATGGGCCACGTCGATCACGGCAAGACCTCGCTGCTCGACTACATCCGCAAGAGCGCGGTCGCCAGTGGCGAGGCCGGTGGCATCACCCAGCACATCGGTGCCTATCACGTGGAAACGCCCAAGGGCGTGATCACCTTCCTCGACACCCCGGGCCACGAGGCCTTTTCTGCCATGCGTGCCCGCGGCGCCAAGGCGACCGACATCGTCATCCTGGTGGTGGCGGCGGACGATGGCGTCAAACCGCAGACGATTGAAGCGATTCACCACGCACGCCAGGCCGGCGTGCCCCTCATCGTCGCGGTGAACAAGATCGACAAGCCGGAGGCGGACCCCGACCGCGTGCGGCAGGAACTGTCCCAGCACGAAGTCATTGCCGAGGACTGGGGCGGCAACGAAATGTTCGTCAATGTCTCGGCCAAACAAGGAACCGGCATCGACGAGTTGCTCGACGCCGTATTGTTGCAGGCCGAGGTGCTGGAATTGAAGGCGCCCAAGGAAGGACCCGCCAGCGGGCTCGTGGTCGAGGCCAAGCTGGACAAGGGTCGTGGCCCGGTGGCCACCGTCCTGGTGCGCCAGGGCACCCTGCACCGCGGCGACATCGTGCTCGCCGGCAAGGAGTACGGACGTGTGCGTGCCATGGTGGACGAGACCGGCGCACCGGCGGACGAGGCCGGGCCGTCCATCCCGGTCGAGGTACTGGGTCTTTCCGGCGTGCCCGAGGCCGGTGACGACGTGATCGCTGTCGCCAATGAGCGCAAGGCGCGCGAGATCGCGCTGTTCCGCCAGGGCCGCTTCAAGGAGGTCAAACAGGCGCGCCAGCAGGCGTCCAAGCTGGAGAATGTGTTCAGCCAGATGCAGGAGGGCGAGGTGAAGACCCTGCCGCTGGTGGTGAAGGCCGACGTACAGGGTTCGGTGGAAGCGCTGACCGAGGCGCTGGAAAAACTGTCCACCGACGAGGTACAGGTGCAGGTGGTGCACGGCATGGTCGGCGCCATTTCCGAATCGGACGTGAATCTCGCCGTTGCCTCCGGCGCCATCATCATCGGCTTCAACGTGCGTGCCGACGCCGTCGCCCGTCGCCTGATCGAGAACGAGGGCGTGGACCTGCACTACTACAGCGTCATCTACGACGCCGTGAACGAAGTGAAGGAGGCCCTCAGCGGCATGCTCGCGCCGGAAGTGCGCGAGGACATCATCGGCCTGGCCGAGGTGCGCGACGTGTTCCGCGCGCCCAAGATCGGCGCCATCGCCGGCTGCTATGTCACCGAAGGCACGGTCAAGCGCAACCGCCCGATCCGCGTGCTGCGCGACAACGTCGTTATCTTCGAGGGCGAGCTCGAATCCCTGCGTCGCTTCAAGGACGACGTGAACGAGGTCAAGTCCGGCACCGAGTGCGGCATCGGCGTGAAGAACTACAATGACGTCAAGGTCGGCGACCAGATCGAGGTCTACGAGCGGGTCGAGGTGAAGCGCACGCTGTAAGCGCGTGCCGCCCTCCGGCGCCTTCCACCATTTACGCGGGTCCTTTCTCCATGCATACCGAAAGCAACCGGCCGCGGCGCATCGCCGGCCTGCTGCAGCGTGAGCTGTCGGACCTGATCCGGCGCGAGGTCAGCGATCCACGCGTGGGCGATGTCACCCTGACCGCCGTCGATGTGAGCCGCGACCTTTCCAGCGCCCGCGTCTATTTCACCGTGTTCGACAAGAAACACGACGTGAAGGATGTCGCCCGCGCCCTCAATCACGCCGCCGGCTACCTGCGCCACCACCTGCGTTCGCGCGTGGACCTGCGCGGCATCCCCAACCTGCGCTTCGTGTACGACGAATCGGTGGAGCGGGGCGAGCGTATCGACAGCCTCCTCGACCACGCCCTGCACGACGAGGACGAAACGAAAGAACAGGAAGACGATGGGCCGGAGAAGTAAACGCGACTGCCGCGACGTGAGCGGCATCCTGCTGCTGGACAAGCCCGAGGGCCTGAGCTCCAACCAGGCCCTGCAGCAGGCGAAGCGCCTGTTCAAGGCGTGCAAGGCCGGCCACACCGGCAGCCTGGATCCCATCGCCACCGGGCTCTTGCCCCTGTGCTTCGGCGAGGCGACCAAGGTGTCCCAGTTCATGCTGGACGCGGACAAGCGCTACCGCGTGAGCATCCGCCTGGGCCAGGAGACCGATACCTACGATTGCGAGGGCGAGATCGTGGCGGAGCAGCCGGTGGACGTGACCCGGCGCCAGCTGGAGCGGGCGCTCAAGGCCTTCGTCGGCGAGATCGACCAGATCCCGCCCATGTATTCCGCCATCAAGCAGCAGGGCCAGGCCCTGTACCACCTGGCGCGCCAGGGGGTGACGGTCGAGCGCCAGCCGCGGCGGGTGACCCTGTATTCCATCGTTCTGCTGGATTTCGAGGGAGATACCGCCGTGATCGAGGTCGATTGCAGCAAGGGCACCTATGTCCGCAGCCTGGCCCACGACCTGGGCCAGTCCCTGGGCTGCGGTGCCCACGTCAGCGCCCTGCGGCGCCTGGGGGTGGGCCCCTTCGATATCGCCGAGGCCGTCACGTTCGAGGCCCTGGAGGCCATGGACGACGCCGGCCGGGAAGGGGCACTGGAGCCCGTGGACCGGGCCCTGCCGGACCTGGCCGAGGTCCGCATCAGCCGCCTGGCCACGCCCTATCTGCTCCAGGGGCAGCCGGTTTCCGCCCGCTTGGGTGGGGAACACGGCCTCGTGCGGCTGTACGACGAGGACGGCCGCTTTCTCGGCGTGGGCGAGGCCCTGGACGACGGCCGGGTGGCGCCGAAGCGGCTCATGGTGCGGGTGGACGCCCCCGCGGCCGCCGGAGGAAAAAGCTGAAAAATCAGCGAAATGAGTTGAGACCGGGTGGGGGCGCGGTTAGAATACGCGCCCTCGGAACCTAACCGAATTCAAGCGAAACGAGGTAAACCAGATGGCCCTGCAGGCACAGGACAAGAGCACCATCGTCAAAGATTACGAGACCAAGGCCGGCGACACCGGTTCCCCGGAGGTCCAGGTCGCGCTGCTGTCCGCGCGCATCAATGATCTGACGACCCATTTCCAGGAGCATCCGCACGACAACCACTCGCGGGTGGGTCTGCTGCGTATGGTCAACAAGCGGCGCAAGTAGATAATTCACAGGATCGAGGACAATTCGTTGGCAAAAGCAAGCATATCTTTCGAATTCGGCAAACACACAGTCACGCTGGAAACGGGCGAGATCGCCCGCCAGGCCAGCGGCGCCATCATGGCGAGCATGGGCGACACGGTAGTATTGGCGACAGTCGTCGGCGCCAAGGAAGGGCGACCGGGCCAGGACTTCTTCCCGCTAACGGTCGATTACCAGGAGAAGACCTTCGCCGCGGGCAAGATCCCCGGCGGCTTCTTCAAACGCGAGGGCCGACCTTCGGAAAAGGAAATCCTCACCGCCCGCCTGATTGACCGCCCCGTCCGCCCGCTGTTCCCCAAAGGTTATACCAACGAAGTCCAGATCATCATCACGGTCCTGTCCTCGGACCCGCAGATCGATCCGGAAATCATTTCCATGCTCGGCACCTCCGCCGCCCTGGCCGTTTCCGGCCTGCCGTTCAACGGCCCCATCGGCGCGTGCAAGGTCGGTTACCTTGATGGCGAGTACATGCTGAACCCGACCTACGCTGACCTGGAGGTGTCCGATCTCGACCTGACCGTCGCCGGCACCGAACACGCCGTATTGATGGTGGAGTCCGAGGCCAAGCTGCTGCCGGAAGAGGTCATGCTCGGCGCCGTGGTCTTCGGCCACGAGCAGATGCAGACTGCGATCAAGGCCATCCGCGAACTGGCGGCCGAAGTCGGCACGCCGGCCATGGAATGGACCGCGCCGGAGAAAGACACCTCCGTCGCCGAAAAGGTCGCCGCCGCCGGCGAGGACAAGATCGGCGAGGCCTATCGCATCGCCGACAAGATGGAGCGCCAGGCGCGCATGTCCGAGGTCCGCTCCGAGATCAAGGGCGAACTGATTACTGACGACACCAGCGACGAAGAGGCCGAGGCCATCTCCGGCGCCATCAAGGACCTGGAGAAGAGGATCGTCCGCGGGCGCATCCTCGCCGGCGAGGCGCGTATCGACGGCCGCGACACCAAGACCGTGCGTCCCATCACCGTGCGCACCGGCGTCCTGCCCCGGGTCCATGGCTCGGCCCTGTTCACCCGTGGCGAGACCCAGGCCCTGGTGGTGACCACCCTCGGTACCAACCGCGACGCGCAGATCATCGACGCGCTCGAGGGCGAATACCGTTCGCCCTTCATCTTCCATTACAACTTCCCGCCGTACTCCGTCGGTGAGTGCGGCCGTGTCGGCAGCCCCAAGCGCCGCGAGATCGGCCACGGCCGTCTGGCCAAGCGCGGTGTGTCCGCGGTGCTGCCGAACATGGACGAGTATCCCTACACCATCCGCGTGGTGTCCGAGATCACCGAGTCCAACGGCTCCAGCTCCATGGCCTCCGTGTGCGGTTCCAGCCTGTCCATGATGGACGCGGGCGTGCCGCTGGCAGCGCCGGTGGCCGGTATCGCCATGGGCCTGGTGAAGGAAGGCGAAGCCTACGCCGTTCTGTCCGACATCATGGGTGACGAGGATCACCTCGGCGACATGGACTTCAAGGTTGCCGGTTCCGCCGACGGCGTGACCGCGCTGCAGATGGACATCAAGATCGAGGGTATCACCAAGGAAATCATGGAAGTGGCGCTGCACCAGGCGAAGGAAGGCCGGCTGCACATCCTCGGCAAGATGAACGAAGTCATCTCCAAGCCGCGCGAGGAGCTGTCCGACTACGCGCCGCGCATCATCAGCTTCAAGATCAACCCGGACAAGATCCGTGACGTGATCGGCAAGGGCGGGGCCACCATCCGCGCCCTGTGCGAGGAGACCGGTGCCACCATCGACCTGGACGACGACGGTACGGTCAAGGTCGCCTCGGCCGACAACGCCGCCGCCCAGGAGGCCAAGCGCCGCATCGAGCAGATCACCGCCGACGTGGAAGTAGGCATGGTGTACGAGGGCAAGGTCGCCAAGCTCATGGACTTCGGTGCCTTCGTCACCATCCTGCCCGGCAAGGACGGCCTGGTGCACATCTCCCAGATCTCCAACGAGCGCGTGGAGAAGGTCAGCGACAAGCTGCGCGAGGGCGAGACCGTGCGCGTCAAGGTGCTGGAGGTGGACAAGCAGGGCCGTATTCGCCTGAGCATGAAGGCACTGGAAGAAAAGCAGGCCGAGCAGGCGTAAGTCCGCTGCAAGGCTGAAGAAAAAGGGCGCCTCCGGCGCCCTTTTTTATTGCCCGGATTTCGCGCATCGCGAGGACAAGTTAGTATGAACGTCAAACAAGACAGGGAACCGGTCGTCTCCATGCACCACCCACCGGAAAATTCGCCATGCTGAACTGGATCGCCGACCCCCAGGCCTGGATCGCCCTGGCCACGCTCACCGCGCTCGAGATCGTGCTGGGCATCGACAATATCGTCTTCATCTCCATCATCGTCAGCAAGCTGCCGGCGTCGCAGCGCAACCAGGCGCGGGTGCTGGGCTTAGGATTGGCCATGTTCACCCGCATCGCGCTGCTGTTCTCGCTGGTGTGGATCATGCGCCTGACGGCGCCGCTGTTCACCGTGCTCGCCCAGGCCATCTCCGGGCGCGACATCATCCTCATCGGCGGCGGCTTATTTCTTATTGCCAAGTCCTCCCTCGAGATCCACAACTCCCTGGAGGGGACGGAGGAGCACGAGCACGGGGCGCGCAGCTTCGGTTTCGCCGCCACCCTGGTACAGATCGCGCTCGTCGATATCATCTTCTCCCTGGATTCGGTGATTACCGCCGTCGGCCTGGTGCAGGAGCTGGAGATCATGGTGCTGGCCATCGTTGTCGCCGTACTTATTATGATGTGGGCCTCGGGACCGGTGAGCGCCTTCGTCGACCGCCACCCGACGGTGAAGATGCTGGCGCTGGCGTTCCTGGTGATGATCGGCGTCGCCCTCATCGCCGAGGGCCTGGACCTGCACATCCCGCGCGGCTACATCTACTTCGCCATGGCGTTCTCGGTAGTGGTCGAAATGCTCAATTTGCGCCTGCGGGGGCGGGGAAGGGAGCCGGTGGTGCTGCATCGGCGTACACTTGAGGAGGAGGAGTAGGGGCCGCTGCCTTGATCAATAGGTCGATGGCCCATTTTTATTAGAAATGGCCCGA
>JARRJV010000018.1 GCA_037388825.1 Acidiferrobacteraceae bacterium
CTGAGCAATATTGTCCCAGCGACGGCGGTGTCGGGTCGGCTCCAGCCGTGATTCGGCAGGGAAACCGAGCGAATATCCCGTGGTACGTAAATTGCTGTTTCATGGGCGAGCAGAATTCGTCCCGTACTACAACCGGGCATATCCGTATGAACCAGACAAGCGGCAGCGAGCGGGAGAGCTTTCCCGTTTCGGTGATCCTCGAGCGGCGCGAGATCGAACGCGGCCCGCTGACCGTGCCCCAGTGGGGAATTGTGGGTGTGGTGGCGGGCGATGAAGTCGCGGCGTCGGGCCCGCGGTGTACGATCGTCCATTCCGACTCCGAACGGACGGAGTACCTGTGGCCCGGTTTTCAGGTAGTGCTGTACAAGGATTGCGCCGACAGCTACTGGTACAACCTTACCGCGGCCGCGCCCTCTCTGTTCGTCATTTGCCATGAAGACGATGAATGCGAGTTGGCCCCGGTTCTGGTGAGTGCGAACTACGACGAGGCCGGGGCCTACATGGAGGCGGACGACCTTGTGTTGTCTGCGCCCATGCCGCCGGAGGTATACCAGTGGATCGAGCGCTACGTGGTCGAGAACTACGTTCCGCAGGCGCCGCGCAAACGGAAACGGGAACGATGGGCCATGAAGGAAAAGGGTGCACCATGAAGGACCATGGACAAAAGTCCCGGCCAACGGACGAACGCGGACCGCGCACGGACACCGCGAGCAACGGCCCGCTGGCCCGCTGGTCCCGACGCAAGGCGATGTCGCGGGCCCGGGCGGCGGGTCCCGCGACACAGGTCCAATCGCCGCACCCGCCATCCGATGAGGTCGCGAGTTCCGCGCCTTTGCCTTCGGACGCCGACATGCCGCCCGTGGAACAACTGGATGAACGGAGTGACTACGCCAGATTCCTTTCCCCAAGGGTGAGCGAGCGTCTACGGCGCCAGGCCCTGCGAAAACTATTTCATCTGCCACAGTTCAATCTCCCCGACGGACTCGACGACTATGCCGAGGACTACACGAAGTTCGCTCCGCTGGGCGATGCCTTGACCGCGGAATTGCGTTTGCAGAAGGAGCGCGTGCAAAAGCGCATGCGCGAGAGGCCTGCCCCGGCCAACCCGGAACCGGAGTCGGCGGCCGGGCAGCCGAATGGCGGCGCCAAGGTCGGATCGCCAGAGGATACTGCAGATGACACCGCCAGTGGCGACGGGGAGACGGCCGTATGAGTTCGATTGTGGAAAATTCGTCGGCGGTGCAGTCGGGCAATGCGCGCGCACGTTCCCTCGCCCTGGAAAAAGTCCGTTCGCTGGGCGCCACGGCCACATCGCCCGTCGACTATCATTCCGCCGGTCGTCTACTGATTCTTGGGGATGCATCCCGGGCGGTGCCGCTCGCCAAGCGCCTGCGCGAATCCCTGCAATGCACCTACCTGAACTCGCACGAGCCGGAGGCGGAGGGTGTCATCGTGCACGGCGATGCCGACGGGATTCGGGTGGTGGTTGCCGATCTGACCGGGCTGGACGGCTACCTGGGTGCATTCACGGCGACCGTGCGTGAACGGGAACAGGAAGCGAATCTCGCACAGTTACTCGGTGCGGGTGATGAATATTTCGACCTGGTACTGGATCTCGGTATGCCGCCACGTGTCGACCGGGAGATTCTCCCCCCAGGGTACTTTGCGCCCGGCGAAGACGAGGCCGCCGTCACGCGCGCCGTGGAAGATCTGCCCGGCCTGATCGGCGAGTTCGAGAAGCCAAAATATTTCCAGTACAACCCGGATATCTGTGCCCACGGCGCCAGCGGCATGGAGGCCTGCAGCCGCTGCCTCGATGCCTGTCCGACGGAGGCGATTGCGTCTGTCGGCGACAGGGTTGCTGTCGATCCCTACCTGTGCCAGGGCGGCGGCAGTTGCGCCACCGTTTGTCCTTCCGGTGCCATGAGTTTCACCTATCCGGCCGTCCGAGACCTGTTGGAGAAGGTTCGCGCGGTGTCGCGACACTTCCATGAGGCGGGCGGACGCGATCCCGTCATCCTGTTCCACGATCCCACGACCGCACGATCTTTGCCGGACGACGTGGGCCGAGTTCCCGGTCACATCATCCCGATCGAGGTGGAGGAGATCGGTGCCGTGGGCATAGACGCCTGGCTGGCCTCGCTTGCCTATGGATTCTGTCAGGTCTTGTTGTTGGTGCCACCGGCGATTCCACCACGGATACGCCATGCCTTGCAGGAACAGATGCTTTACGCCGGTGCGGTTCTGGAAGGCATCGGGTATTCCGCCAACCGCATCCGCCTGGTCGAGTCGCCGGTTGATAAAGACTTGTTGGCGCAATTGCAAAGCCTGACACCGGAACCCGGCATCCAGCCGGCAAGCTTCGCGCCTATGGATGAGAAACGAACCATCCTGCGTCTGGCGATCGATCATCTTTACCGGCATGCGCCCGCCCCGGTTTCCGTGGCTCCGGTACCGGCGGGCGCTTCTTTCGGAGAGATACTGGTGGACCAGGATGCGTGCACCTTGTGCATGGCCTGTGTCGGTGTCTGTCCAACCATGGCACTTTCCGATGGTCACGATGTACCCCAATTGCGTTTTGACGAATGGAACTGTGTGCAATGCGGCTTGTGCGAGAGTGCCTGCCCGGAAGAGGCGATCACGCGCAATCCGCGATTCATCTACGACCCGGAGTTGCGTCGCCGTACCCGGGTGCTGAACGAAGACGAGCCATTCTTCTGTGTGTCATGCGGCAAGCCTTTTGCCACGCGCAGCGTCATGGACAAGATGGCGAAGAAACTGAAGGATCACTACATGTTCCAGACGTTGGAAGCGAAGCGACGCATGCGCATGTGCGAGGACTGCCGGGTACGCGATCTGTTCCGGAAGGAAGCCGGGGGAGCAGGTCCGAAGCTGGGGGCACATTGACGCGGGACAGAATGGTCCCCGGTGCGACATTCTGACGCAGCACATCTTTCGGTGCACCCCGGACGGCGGTGCGAGCAACCATAACCCTCCCTCATTTCCGCTCTATTTCCGATTTCTGTGGCCTGGTTCTTGCTCCCTTTTGGCCATCGTTCATACGCAGGACAGGTGCGCGCAACGATGGAAACGCAAGGCGATCTCGCTAAGTCGGCCACTGAATACAGTCCGGCGCCGCAGACAGAAGGTGGTGACGACACCATGCGCGCGAACATGTACCGCCTGCTCGCAACATTGACATCGGCACCCGCCGCGGCGGAATTGCTCGAACGGCTGCGTCGAATCGCTGGCGAGGGAGTCTCGGGCAACGAAGACATGGGCACTGCATGGCGAACCCTCGGTCTCGCGAGTGCCCACGCCACGGTGGCGTCCGTTGACGACGAATACCACGATCTTTTTGTCGGCATTGGCCGTGGCGAAATCGTTCCCTATGGGTCCTGGTATCAAACCGGCTTTCTCATGGACCGGCCGCTTGCCTTTCTGCGCCGCGACCTTGCGATGCTCGGGATCCTGCGCCAGGACGGCAACCATGAACCCGAAGACCACATCAGTGCCCTGTGTGAAACCATGAGTCTGATGGCGGACGAAGATACCGGTTTCGCCATCAACGTACAGCGTAGATTTTTCCATGATCATCTGGAACCCTGGGTGGGCCGATTCTTCGCAGACATGCAGCGCGCGAAATCGGCCCGCTTCTATGCTGCGGTCGGCCAGTTGGGCGAACGGTTTTTCGATATCGAGCGGCGCTACCTTGAGATGCTGGCCTGAGCAAGGCACGGCCGGTGCGGATGGCGCCACCAAATCCATATAGCTCCGAGGAGGACGGCAACATGAAGACAAGATCAGGACACCGTAGCTTTGGCCGTCGGCAATTCCTGACTAATGGCATCGCCGCCATCGCGGGTGCCACCGCCCTCGCGTTGTTCAGCCGCGAAGATCCCGTGCGGGTAGTGGATGCATCCACGGCCGCCCCGGCACCGCCCTCGAACCAGGGATACCGGGTAACCCCGCACGTTCGGCACTACTACGAAAAGGCGCGATTCTAGAGCGTGGCCACCGATTCATAGGGCGACCGCGGAAAATTCGACGGAACAGGAGAAGACGCGATGAAGTTGATCAAGAAAGATGGAGCGGCCACGGCCCGCACAACGGGCGAATCCGGTCATCTGTTTGGCGAGATCATCGATCGACGCGCGTTTCTGAAGCGCTCGGGTCTTGCCGTTGGCGGGGCAGCACTGTCTACGGCCTTGCCGGTGGCAATGATGCGACGCGCGGAAGCGGAAGAAATGAATGCACCAAAGGCCGGGGTCAAGACCGAGGTCCGGCATTCGGTATGCACCCATTGTTCCGTCGGGTGCGGTGTTGTTGCCGAAATCCAGAACGGGGTGTGGACCGGCCAGGAGCCGGATTTCGATTCCCCGTTCAACCTTGGTGCCCACTGCGCCAAGGGCGCGTCGGTGCGTGAGCACGGATTCGGCGACAAGCGGATCAAATATCCGATGAAGTTGGTGGACGGCAAGTGGAAGCGCATCAGTTGGGACGACGCCATCAAGGAGATCGGTGACAAACTTTTGGATATCCGCAAGAAATCGGGACCCGATTCCTTGTGGATGGCCGGTTCCTCCAAGGCGAGCAACGAAGGCTCCTATCTGCAACGCAAGTTCGCAGCTTTCTGGGGGTCCAACAACATCGATCACCAGGCGCGCATCTGTCATTCGACCACGGTCGCCGGGGTGGCCAACACCTGGGGCTACGGCGCGATGACCAACTCGTTCAATGACATCCACAACGCCAAGTCCATGATCTTCATCGGCAGCAACGCCGCCGAGGCCCACCCGGTCGGTATGCAGCACATCCTGCGTGGTAAGGAGAACGGAGGCAAGGTGATCGTCGTTGATCCACGCTTCACGCGCACTGCGGCGCACGCGGATCAGTACATCCGCATCCGCCCGGGTACGGACGTGCCTTTCACCTGGGGCATTCTGTACCACATCTTCAAGAACGGCTGGCAGGACAAGAAGTACATCCGTGAGCGTGTCTACGGCATGGACGAAATCCAGGCCGAAGTGGCGAAATGGTCGCCGGACGTGATTGAGAACGTGGTCGGTGTTCCGGAAAAGGAAATGTACCAGGCGGCGAAGACCCTGGCCGAAAACCGGCCGGGAACGCTGGTGTGGTGTATGGGCGGTACGCAGCACCACATCGGCAACAACAATACGCGCGCTTACTGCATCCTGCAGCTGGCCCTGGGGAACATCGGGGTGACTGGTGGCGGCGCCAATATCTTCCGTGGCCACGACAACGTGCAGGGGGCAACGGACATTGGTCCCAACTGTCACACGCTGCCCGGATACTACGGCCTGTCCGAAGGCGCATGGAAGCACTGGGCGCGGGTATGGGACGTGGACTACGAATACCTGAAGGGTCGTTTCGACATGTCGCGCAAATACGATGCCGGCGGCGGAAAGATGGCCTACACCATGAATATTCCCGGCATGCCGGTATCGCGCTGGTTTGATGGCATCATGGAGGACACAAAGCACCTGCAGCAAAAGGATAATGTCCACGCGATTCTGTTCCAGGGTCATGCCATCAACAGCCAGACCCGTGCCCCGGATCAGAAGGCGGCGCTGGAGAAGGTCGACCTGGTCGTTGTTTCCGATCCGTACCCGACCGTTCTCAGTGTGCTCAGCGACCGCAAGAACGACACCTACCTGCTTCCCACGTGCACGCAGTTTGAGCAGTCCGGTTCGGTTACCGCGTCGAACCGTTCGCTGCAGTGGCGCGAGAAGGTGATCGACCCGCTGTTCGAGTCCAAGGTCGACGCCGAGATTCTCTATCTTCTGGCGAAGAAGCTGGGTTTTGCCGACCAGATGTTCAAGCACATCAAGGTGGAGAACAATGTACCTGTTGTCGAAGACGTGCTGCGGGAAGTGAACCGTGGCACGTGGACCATCGGCTATACCGGCCAGAGCCCGGAACGACTGAAGAAGCAGCTGGCGAACAAGCACACCTTCAACACGACAACGCTGAAGGCTGAAGGCGGACCGTGCGATGGCGAGTTCTACGGGCTGCCCTGGCCGAGCTGGGGTACGCCGGAAATGAACCATCCTGGAACCCCGATCCTGTACGACACCAGCAAACCGGTGGCGGAAGGCGGCCTCACGTTTCGCGCCCGCTTCGGCGTCGAACACAACGGGGTCAGCCTGTTGGCCAATGGCAGCTACAGCAAGGGGTCGCAGATCCGGGACGGATACCCGGAATTTACCTACGGCATCCTGCGCAAGTTGGGCTGGGACAAGGATCTGACCGCGAAGGAACTGGCGGTCATCCGCAAGATCGGCGGTGCCACTCCCGACAAGGTGAACTGGAAGGTCGATTTGTCCGGCGGCATCCAGCGGGTAGCCGTCAAGCATGGGTGCGCTCCCTTTGGCAACGCCAAGGCGCGCAGCATCGTGTGGCAGTTCCCGGATCCGGTGCCGATTCATCGCGAACCGCTCTATACCCCGCGCTACGATCTGGTCAAGAAATACCCGACCTATGCCGACCGCAAGGCGTTCTGGCGTTTGCCAACTCGCTATGCCTCCATCCAGGCCAAGGACTACTCGAAGGATTTCCCGCTGGTATTCATCAGCGGCCGCCTGACCGAATACGAAGGCGGCGGGGCAGAGACCCGGTCCAACAAGTGGCTGGCGGAGCTTCAACAGCACATGTTTGTCGAGATCAACCCCAGGGATGCGAACGACCGCAAGATCAAGGATGGGCAGATGGTATGGCTGGAGGGTCCTGAGGGCGGAAGGATTCTGATCATGGCCATGGTCACTCCGCGCGTCGCCAGTGGTGTGATCTGGACTCCGTTCCACTTCGGCGGCTGGTACGAAGGCAAGGATCTGTTCGACAAATATCCCGAGGGAACCGCCCCCTACGTCCGGGGAGAGGCGTGCAATACCGCCACTACCTACGGCTATGACTCGGTAACACAGATGCAGGAAACCAAGGCCACGCTCTGCCAGATCAAGGCGGCCTGACCGCAAAAGGAGAGAACCCTATGGCACGAATGAAATTTCTCTGCGATGCGGAACGCTGCATTGAATGCAATGGCTGCGTGACTGCATGCAAGAACGAAAACGAGGTTCCCTGGGGCGTCAATCGGCGGCGCGTTGTGACCCTGGATGACGGTGTTCCGGGGGAAAAATCCGTTTCGGTCGCGTGCATGCATTGCACCGATGCGCCCTGCGCGGCGGTCTGTCCGGTGGACTGCTTCTACACCACCGACGACGGTATCGTCCTGCACGACAAGGACCTGTGCATCGGCTGCGGCTATTGCTTCTACGCCTGCCCATTCGGTGCCCCGCAGTATCCACAGCAATCGGCCTTTGGGGTGCGCGGCAAGATGGACAAGTGCACCTTCTGCGCCGGTGGACCGGAAGCGGACAATTCCGACGCGGAGTACGAGAAGTACGGTTCCAATCGCATCGCCCAGGGCAAACTCCCCGCGTGCGCGGAGATGTGCGCCACCAAGGCCCTGCTGGCCGGTGACGGCGACATGGTCGCCGATATCTATCGCGAACGCGTGCTGAAGCGCGGCGGCCGGCCGAAGACCTGGGGCTGGGAAACGGCGTACAAGTCATGAGGACCAGGGCCACGCAATTGGGGACGGGTCCTCGCGGCGGGGGTGCGCCCTTGTTCCGCACGGCCATGCTGGCACTCCTGTGTCTGGGGCTGTCGGCATGTTACGAGTCACCGGGCGCGACGCATTTTCAGCCCGGTGTCTACAAAGGGGCATCGGATCCGTTGCTGGAAAAAGAGCGCATGCCCAAGCAACAGGAAGCATTGCGCGAGCGTTTCCGGATGGCATCGAAAGATCGCTAGGTGCGGCCTGACCCGATCGGGACGCGCAGGACGGCATAGAGAGGAATACAGATGAACGGCAAGAAGGTTAGCGGTCTGATTGCTGCGTTTCTCCTGGTCGGCGGGCTGACCGCCTGTAGCCGCGTCCGGGATCCGTGGGTCCCGAATGCGGGATACCTCAAGCAGGAGCGGCAGCGCCCGGCTCCACTCGCCATGCACCTGCGGGAGCGGGTGATGGAGACGCAGATCGATCGATAGGAGGCACGATGACCATATCCGCATCACAAGAGGGGATCGTTCGCACGCGACGGGCGGCCCGGCTGCGCACCCTGGGTCTATGGTCCTTCTTGCTGGTCATGGCCTTATCCCTGGCAGCTCCACTCGCGGTCTATGTCTCCGGCGGCCCGGTGCTGCAGGCGCAGGCGGCGGAACAGGCGAGCAATCCCCGGGCCAATTTCTGGCGCGTGGTGCGAGAGGGCCGGGCCGGGTATACCTCGGAAAGCGGTCCGTACACCACGAATACCCTGATTCAGAACGGGGGCCAGAACTGGCGCGGCCTGCGCAACGGACCGGTTGCCGGGTTCTCGCCGTGGGTGCTGGCGCTGATCGTGCTGGCCATTGGTCTGTACCACTTCATTCACGGTCCGCAACGGATCGAGGAATCCCTGTCCGGCCGGAAAATCGCCCGCTGGTCCCTGGGCGAGCGGGTAATGCACTGGTATGTGGCGACCCTGTTCGTGTTGCTGGCCCTGAGCGGGCTGAGTCTACTGTTCGGGCGCGCGGTGCTGATTCCGGTGATCGGCATACACGCATTCTCCGCCTACGCGGACTTCTCCAAGTTCATCCATAACTATCTGGGCCCGTTTTTCATCGTCGGCGTCGTGCTCGAGTTCTTTGCCTGGGTGCGATACAACATTTTCACCCGGGACGATATCGACTGGCTAAAGAGTCTGGGCGGCAACCTCGGTGGCGGCACCCATCCCCATGCCGGTCGCACCAACGGCGGCGAGAAGGTCTGGTTCTGGATCATCGCCACCATCGGCCTGATCGGGGTTTGTGTCACCGGATTGATCCTGGACTTCCCCAACTTCGGCCAGTCGCGGGAAACCATGCAGCTTTCCAGCATTCTTCATGCCGTGTTTTCGGTGATCTGGGTCGCGGTCGCCCTGGGGCACATCTATCTTGCAGTCTGGGGCGCGCCGGGCACGCTGGAGGGAATGGTGACCGGCGAGGTGAGTGAGGAATGGATGAAGAAGCACCATGACCTGTGGTACGAGCAGACGCGCGCAGGGGGCGGCGAAACCTCCAGCGCGTCATCCGGTGCAGGAAAGCCGCGTCCGGCGCCGCGCGGATCGCCGGGATAGCGAGCGTCCGCCGGGAGCGGAAAAGTTCGACGGAGGGGGTCTATGTCGTTGCAAGTGAAGTACTTCGCATCCCTGCGCGAAATGATGGGCCGCGACGGGGATACCCTCGATGATGTGGAAGTCGTATCCGTCGCCGAGATCTGGTCACGGATTGCGGGCGATCGCCCACAACCGGCGAATATGCTGGTGGCGGGGAACCAGGAGATCGCTGACCTGCGTGGCCTGGTGCGGGACGGTGACGAGGTCGCGTTCCTGCCGCCGGTCACGGGAGGTTGAGGTGACTGTACGGATCCTGTCCAACTCATTTCATCCCTGTGACGAGATGGAGCGGTATCAGGAACGGTTTCGCGGTCGTCGTGGCAGATACGGCGCGGCGGTCAGCTTCGTCGGGACGATGCGCGATTTCAACGCAGGCGCCACAGTTGAGTCCATGACCCTGGAACACTACCCGGGAATGACCGAGAAGCAGCTCCTGCGCTTGTGCGATGAGGCCCGGGCGCGTTGGCACATTGTTGACGTGCTGATCGTCCACCGAGTGGGGGTCGTTGTTCCGGGGGACCCCATCGTTCTGGTCGCAGTGTGGTCGGCCCATCGGGCGGAGGCCTTCGATGGCTGTCGCTACCTCATCGAGGAACTCAAAACCCGGGCTCCGTTCTGGAAGCGCGAGCAGATCGGCAAGACGGGGCATTGGGTGGCGCATAACACGCCACGATCGGATTCCGCTCGCAAGCTGTCCTGACCTGATTCCGCGATAGAGTCCCGCGTTCCCCCGCGGTGGACCCTCCCTGCCTATGCCCTGGCGATTGCCACCGGACGCAAACCCTGACAACATGACACCCCTGTCATTGCTGACAGGGTACGGTTGGAGGGGAGAGTATGAGCGATCACGAGACCAAACCCAGCTGCGAGCAGATCATCGATATTCTGCCTGACCCGTTTGTGGTCATTGACCGCAACTACCGCATCGTCGCGGCCAATCGTAACTACGTGGAACGCTTTGGTATGACCGCGGACGAGGTCATTGGCCAACGCTGCCACCGGGTATCCCACCATTCCGACGTACCCTGCAGCCAACACGGTGAGCACTGTCCCCTGGAAATGGTCTTCGAGTCCGGCGAACCGACCCAGGTCATGCACATCCACTACGACAAGGACGGCCGCGAGGAATACGTACAGCTGCAGGCAAACCCCATCCGCGACGAAGCGGGGGATGTGCTGTACATGGGCGAATACATCAACCCGGTGCAGCGCTACGACGATCGCGATACGATCCTTGCCGGCCGTTCGCGACCCATGCTGCGCATGATCAGCATGTTGCAGCGAGTGGCGCCGACCCAGACCACCGTGCTCCTGCTCGGTGAGAGCGGGGTCGGAAAGGAATGTGTCGCCCAGTATGTTCATCAGTATTCGGGCCGGCACACGGGTCCGTTCGTCGTGGTCGATTGCGCAAGCTTCGGTGAGACGCTGATCGAAAGCGAGTTGTTCGGTTACGAGAAAGGCGCGTTCACCGGGGCGACCTACAGGCGCAAAGGCTTGTTTGAGGCCGCCCACGGGGGCACCCTGTTCATTGACGAGGTGGGCGAGTTGCCCTTGTCGCTGCAAACCAAGCTGCTGCGGGTACTGGAAACCGGAACCGTGCGCCGGGTTGGCGGAACGGATTATATAAAAGTCGACGTGCGCGTGGTCGTGGCGACGCACCGGAATCTGCGCAAGATGGTGCAGGAAGGCGCCTTCCGGGAAGATCTGTATTATCGCCTGTCGGCGTTTCCCGTAAGCATCCCGGCGCTGCGCGATCGCAAGGACGATATCCCCTTGCTTGCCGAACACTTCCTGCACGGAATGGAGGAGGGAGTTCAATACATACCGCTGCCACCGGCGGTGATCGAGACACTGCTGGCCTATGACTATCCGGGCAACGTGCGCGAACTGCGCAATATCATTGAGCGCGCTGTTATCCTGGCAGCGGGCGGCGCGATGACGCCGGAGCACATCGTGCTGGAAGTTGGTGGTTCCATGGAGTCGGTTCCGCTGGCCGATGTTGCCCATCCGGTGGATCGCGATCCCGCCGTTCCGACGGGCGATCCGATACATCTTCTTCAGCGACGGAACATGCTTAGCGAGCAGACGGTGCTGGATGCCTTGCAGCGCGCCGGTGGACACCGGCGAGAGGCGGCACGGCTGCTCGGCGTGAGTGAGCGCACGGTCTATCGGTACATGCAAAAGCTCCGCGACTGACCGGTTTTCGCCCGGTACGCGAAGCCGGGTTCCCTTGCTTCTCGTCTGGCCATTCCTGCCACATCTGTCGTCGTTCCGTCAAAGTCTGCCATTTATGTCGCAGGCAGGCACGGCACTACGGAAATTTCACGCGGTTTCCCCCGGTTTTGTCCTGACCCGGGTATGGCAAGGACTTTGCTATCCATTTCCCCGGGAAGAAGCGTCTTGATGCCAGTCAACACGTTTTAGCCTCAATGGCTCTATAAAGGGCACTCCTGAAACACAAGTTTGTCTCAAGGGGTATGCATGACAGACAAGACCCTGTTCGTCGTCCTGTGTTCCGGCGAACACGAAAAGATACACATGGCTGCCATGATGGCGTCCGTGGCCGCGGTGTCGAATCGCAAGGTGGAGCTGTTCGTAAGCATGAACGCGATCTATGCCTTCGGTCGCGACACCGCGCCGGAAGAACGTTACCAGGGTGGCAGGTTTTCGAAACAGATGCTGGAAAAGAACGCCCCCGACACCATGACCCTGCTTGGGCAGGGCCGGATGTTGGGCGATATGAAGGCCTGGGCCTGTTCGATGGCGCTCGACGTTCTGGGCTGGACACCGGACAACCTGGTGGAAGACCTGTTTGACGGCGAGTTGGGCCTGACGAAATTCCTCTCCGACGCGGAAGAGGGTGACCTGATTGTTGTTTAGATAACAGATGCCGGGAGAACGAAATGGCTGAACGCCGCAAGATCGATGCCCGCGGGGCTTTCTGCCCCGGGCCGTTGATGGAACTGATCGCGACGTTGAAACTGTGCGAAGTCGGCGACGAGGTCGAAGTCTGGTCCTCGGATCGTGGCTCGGCCAAGGACATACCCGAGTGGGTCGCCAAGGTCGGACACGAAATGGTTTCCAACGAGGAACAGGACGGTTACTGGAGCATCGTCGTCAGGAAGGCGAAGTAGAACGAGACCGGGCAGACCGACGACCCGGCACTGAACGATATTGCGGAGGAAGAAGTAGTACACCATCACCAGATACGAGGAGGATGAGACATATGGCAACAAACATACTGATCGTCGGCGGAGGCCTTGCCGGCACCATTGTGGCAAATGGCCTTTGTCGCCAATTGTCGGAAGAAATGAAGTCGGGGCAAGTGGGCATCACCATCTTGGGCACCACTGACAAGCATATGTATCAGCCCGGTCTGCTCTACGTTCCCTTCGGTCGCATTCGTGAGACCGAACTGTTCCGTGATCAGCGCAAGGTGCTGAACCGACGCGTTGCCTTCTTTGTCGATCCGGCGAAGAACATCGACGTGGATGCCAAGCAGGTCACCACGGAATCGGGCAAGACCTTCAAGTATGACTACCTGGTCATCGCCACCGGTTCCCAGATCATGCCGCAGAACATTCCCGGCATGGAGGAAGGCGGTCACTGGTTCTACGATCTGGATGGCGCGCGCAAGATGCGCGAGGACCTGGCCAAGTTCGAGGGGGGCAAGGTCGTGGTCAACGTCAACGCCCCGCACAAGTGCCCGGTGGCGCCGCTGGAAATCACTTTCATGCTGTACGACTACTTCAAGGACAAGGGCATCCTCGACAAGTGCGAGATCACCTATACCTACCCCATCGGCCGCATTCACGCGCTCGAGCCCGTGGCCAACTGGGCGAAACCTGAGATGGACAGGCTTGGCATCAAGTACGAGACCTTCTTCAATACAAAGGAAGTCGACCCCAAGGGCAAGACCATTTCCTCCGAGGAAGGCACCTCGCTGCCGTACGATTTCCTGGTCACGATACCGCCGCACAACGGGCAGCAGGTAATCAAGGACTCCGGTCTTGGCGACGGCGGCTGGGTACCTACCAACACGAAGACGCTGCACAGGGAGGGTTCCACGGATGTCTTCGTCTGCGGCGATACGACCAATATCCCGATCTCCAAGGCCGGTTCCACCGCGCACTTCGAGGCCGACACCATCATCGACAACCTGACATCCCTTGTTCAGGAAGGTCGCATGGCGCGGGACTACGATGGCAAGGTGTTCTGCTTCGTGGAGACCGGGACCCGCACAGGGACCTATGTTTGGTTCAACTACACCACGCCGCCGAACCCCGGTCCGCCCTCGCAGATGATTCACTGGTTCAAGCTGGCCTACAACCGGCTGTACTGGTTGTCTGCACGCGGCTTGCTCTAGGAGGGAGACATGGACGATACGACTGCAACCAAAGCACCCGCGGAGATGGAACGCCTGTTCGGCGTGGTATCCGATGCCCTCACCGACGGCATGGTCGAGCGTGCGGCCACCACCTACGGCAGCGTGCTGGAGGTGGTGGACCATCTCGCCGAGCCCGACACCCTGGCGGCGGTGCACACTGTTCTCGATGAACTCACTACGCTACACCAGACGGGCGGGTTGACCTCGTTGTTCGAGATGATTCATTTCCTCAATGCGATGCGCAACGCGAGCACCGACGGCATCGTCGAACGGGGTGCAATCTTCATCGAACACATGGTCAACAACCTCGCCACCGAGGACATCGCCAACCTGGCCTCCAACGCCTCGGAGGCCATGCACGAGGCGCAGGAGGAAACCGCGAAGGTTCGCCATTCCGGCGGTGTGTTCTCTACCCTCGGTATGATCTCCAAACCGGAGACCCAGGCCTCGCTGCATTTCCTGCTGACATTTGCGCAGAAGCTGCAGGCAAAAACCTAGGCAGACTCCCCAAGGAAGACCCCCTCGGCCGACCGGACCCCATCCGGTCGGCCAATCTTTTTGCAGGTTCGACGCCCATTTACCTAGCTTTACCTGATTGACCTGTCCCTGCCCGGTTCGTGGGCATAAAATGCATTGCATGGACGAGCCTCGACCGCGCAGAATCCCGGATATCCGCCAGGTGCTGGCCGGCGGCGGCGCGACGGTGTGGAAGCAGCGGCCACCCTGGCTACTCCCCGCGGCGGCGCTGGCGATTATCCTTGTTGCCGGTGTGATCTGGTATGCCAATCGCAACGGCAGCGACTCTCAATACAAGAGTGCCGAAGTGTCCCGCGGAGATCTCACGGTGATGGTTACGGCAACGGGAACCCTGGAGCCGGTCAATCAGGTGGACGTGGGCAGCGAACTGTCCGGCACCATCCGCAGTGTCGAAGCGGATGTCAACGACCACGTGAAGCAGGGGCAGGTCCTTGCGCGCCTGGATACCGAACGGCTGAAGGCACGTGTTCACGAATCGCAGTCAGCCCTGGACGCAGCCAGGGCGAAGCTCGCGGAGAGCAAGGCAACCCTGGCCGAAAACCAGAAGAAGTACGAACGGCTCAAGGCCCTCGCCGAGAAACAGCTGTATTCCCAGCAGGAACTCGAGACGGCCCACGCGGCGAATCAGACGGACTTGTCCAAGGCCGTGATTGTCTCACCCGTGGACGGCATCGTGCTCAAGCGCAACGTGGAGCCGGGCCAAACCGTGGCTGCGTCGTTTCAGACACCGGTACTGTTTACCCTGGCTGAAGACCTGAGCAAGATGGAACTGCATGTGGACGTAGACGAGGCCGATGTCGGACAGGTGAAGGAGGGGCAGAAGGCCAGCTTCACGGTGGATGCCTATCCCGATCGCCATTTCCAGGCGCAGATTGTCAAGGTTCATTATGCGCCGAGTGTGGAGCAGGACGTGGTGACGTGTGAAGCCCTGCTCAGCGTGGACAACTCTGACCTGGTACTTCGGCCGGGAATGACCGCCACCGCCGAGATCGTGACCCGTGTTATTCACGACGCACTGCTGGTGCCTAACGGCGCATTGCGCTTCACACCGCCAGCTCCCGAGACAAAATCGCAAGGCAGTGGAATGCGTGGTCTGCTACCCCGTCCACATCGCCGGACGCCGGCGCAGCAGCAGGCGGCGAACGCCAAACCGGGCGCAAAGAAACAGCAGGTCTGGATTCTGCGCGATCACAAGCCGGTGCCGATCGCGGTCACGGTGGGCGCGACCGACGGCCGTATGACCGAAATCACCGGTGGCGAGTTGCAGGCCGGGATGAAGGTCCTCGTGGATGTAATCAAGACGTCGGACAAATGAGCGCCGATCCGCTCGAGTCACCACTAATCCAGCTCAGCGGCGTGACCAAGGTTTATGGCAGCGGGCACGCCGCCGTTCACGCCCTGCGAGGCATCGATTTGCAGGTGCGGGACGGAGAGTTCGTGGCCGTCATGGGTGCCAGCGGCTCGGGCAAGTCCACGTGCATGAACATACTCGGCTGTCTCGATACCCCGACGTCGGGAGTCTATCAGTTCCGGGACGTGGAGGTCGGGACGCTAAATCGCGATCAGCGTGCGCTTCTGAGGCGCAATTTCATTGGCTTCATCTTTCAGACGTATAACCTGCTTGCACGTACCACCGCACTGGAGAACGTGGAATTACCACTGGTCTATCGCGGTGTTTCGCCGACGGAAAGGCACCGGCTGGCGCAAGAGGCCCTGGAGTCCGTGGGACTGGGGAACTGGATCCATCACAAACCCAACGAGCTATCCGGGGGACAGCAGCAGCGAGTGGCCATTGCCCGCGCCATCGTGACCGATCCCCTGTTGTTGCTTGCGGATGAGCCCACGGGAAATCTGGATTCGACCAACAGCAACGAGATCATGAAGCTGTTAACCGGCTTCAACCGGGATCGTGGTCTGACCATCGTTATGGTTACTCATGAAAAGGACGTCGCCGCCTACGCCCAACGGATCGTGCACTTTCACGACGGCCACATCGCCTCCGACAGCCTCAAGGCACCCGGGGAGGTGCGCTGATGTTTGGCAATATCCTCTTGCTGGCCTTCCGCGAATTGCGCCGCAACGTGATGCGGTCCGCCCTGACCATCCTGGGAATTGTCATTGGCGTGGCGGCGGTCATTGTTATGGTGACTCTGGGCCGCGGTACGACACGACAGGTGGCGGCGGAGATCGCCAGCCTGGGCAGCAATCAGTTGCAGGTGCGTCCCGGTGAGCGCTCTCGTCCGGGCGGCGTGCATGCCACCGCGGAACAGTTTGTACTTGCGGACGCGGAGGCGATCGAACGGGATATCGCCGGGATTCGGGCCGTGGCGCCGATCGCGTCCACAACCCTGCTTGCAGTATACGGGAATGCCAACTGAAAGCTGGTCTGCGTCATCGGCAAGACCGTGCGGGAAAATCTCTTCGGTGGGCAGAATCCCCTGGACGCCTCGATTCGTCTCGGCAAGCTTTCGTGTGAGGTGGTCGGTGTTCTGTCGGCCAAGGGGCAGAGCACCTTCGGTCAGGATCAGGATGATCTTGTGGTGGTGCCGATCCGGGGATTTCAGCGGCGCATCGCCGGCAACCGGGATGTGAACACCATTTACATCACAGCGCAGTCCGGGGGTCTGATCCCCAAGGTGAAACAGGATGTTGAGGCGCTGATGCGTCAACGGCGGCACATCAAGTCCGGAGAAGAGGATGACTTCTATGTGCGGGATATCCAGGAGATTGCGGAGCGCGTGACCAGCACCACCGAAACCCTGACCGCACTGCTGGGTGCGGTTGCGGCCGTGAGCCTGCTGGTTGGCGGTATCGGCATCATGAACATTATGTTGGTATCAGTAACCGAACGAACCCGTGAAATCGGCATTCGGCTCGCCATCGGTGCCCTGGAGAGGGACGTGCTTCGCCAGTTTCTGGTCGAGGCAGTGGTCCTGGCCAGTATCGGCGGAATCACGGGAATTGTCCTTGGCCTTACCGGCAGTGCCGTGGCTTCACCCATGCTGGGCGTCCCATTCGTCTTCGATCCGATGATTACCCTCGTCGCCTTTCTGTTCTCGGCCGGCGTCGGCGTTGTCTTCGGCTATTTTCCGGCGCGCAAGGCGGCGCGCCTGAATCCCATCGACGCCCTGCGGCACGAGTAGGCCCGGTAGCGGGGTGTCTGGACGCGTTTGCCGGGTTCATCCGGTCCTGACACGACACGACCGCGGCAGTCCGTTAGAATCGTTGCGAACCCTACGAACAGATAAGGCGCGCAGGAGGACACATGCAGAAGATATTGGTCCGCTATATCGAGAACATCAACTGGGAAAACGTGATGCTGACCAGTTTCCGTATCCTCCTCGTGCTGGTCCTGCTGTGGATTGCCATGGGCGTGGCCAAAATCCTGCTCAAGCGCCTGAAGAAACTGCTCGTGTCCCGGGGTCAGGCGGGCGAGGAGCTGGCGAGCGAGACCGAGAAACGTGCCGAGACCCTGGTGCGCCTGCTGCAACGAGGTGTGGCCATCATGCTCTGGGTCGTTGGTGGCCTGGTGGTATTGCGCGAACTGGGGGTGGAGATTGGGCCGGTACTGGCCAGTGCCGGGATCGCCGGCCTGGCAGTGGGTTTCGGCGCCCAGAATCTCGTGCGCGACGTGATCTCGGGGTTCTTCGTGATCCTGGAGAACCAGGTTCGTGTCGGTGACGTCGCCGTGGTCAACGGAACCGGCGGCCTGGTGGAGGCGGTGAACTTCCGCACCATCGTCCTGCGCGATCTTTCTGGCGTGGTGCACGTATTCCCCAACGGTGAGGTGAAGACCCTTGCAAACGTGACGCGCGAATGGTCGGCCTATGTCTTCGATATCGGGATCGCCTACAAGGAAGATGTCGATCAGGTTATGGAGCTGATGCGCAAGGTCGGTGCGGAGTTGCGGCAGGACGAACAGTTCGGGCCAATGATGGTGGAGGATGTCGAGGTCTTCGGCGTCGACGACTTCGCCGATTCGGCGGTGATCATCAAGGGCCGCCTGCGCACGAAGCCGATCAAGCAATGGGACGTTGGCCGCGAATACCGTCGCCGGCTGAAGCATGCCTTCGATGAGGCCGGGATCGAGATCCCGTTCCCGCATCGCTCAATCTATTTCGGCGAGGAGAGCAAGCCCATTCTTGCCGAGCTGGTCAACCGGAAGTCGACGTAAGCGGAACATGGCACGATTTGGCGTGGCACTGGCGGCTTGGGGCACGGACCGGTTCACGGACGCGCTGCGCGATGAAATTGAGAAACTTGGGCCCGAGCAATTGCCGCTGCAACAGGGTCTGCGAGCCACGAGCCAAGTCAGCAACAAACCCATTCAGGCGACCGTTCTGGACATTGTGGAGGAACCAGGTCTTGTACGGGCACGCGCCGGTATTTTCTATTCGGGCATCATAGCCGGTTGTAGCTGTGCCGACGATCCAACACCCGTGCCGGAAACACCCGAGTACTGCGAGGTGTTGCTGAAGATCGACAAACGTACGGGCGATACGCTGATCGCATTGGTGTAGGGAAGGGTTGCGGGGGCGACCGGGAGGTTGGATGGAACAGGCACCGACGGAAACCACTTATATGCGGGACAAGATGGCGCGCATTCGCACGCTGCTGGCCAATGAGCGAACCTTGTTGGCCTATGCCCGCACAGCCATCATGCTGGCAGCCTCCGGCGTCACCCTGATCAAACTCCTCTACCACGAGGCGGGATTCCGGTATCTTGGGTTTGCGCTGGTCGCTGCATCGCTTGTGGTTATGGTGCTCGGCTATATGCGCTTCCGCAAGATGGATGTGCATATTCGTGAGCCGGGTTCAATCGACTGGCCCTAGCTCGAAGCCAGAGGGAACAAGAACAACAAGAGAGGAAGCGATAAGGATGAAGCAGGAGTGGATCTTCGTGCCCATGCTGGCACAGGTGCTGCTGACCGCGCTGGTTTGGGCCTGGATGAACATCACGCGCGTCAGCGCCATGCTCGCCCGCGGGATCGAACCCCAACAACTGGCCAGTCGCGAACAACACTCTGTGATCGCGGGCGTCGCCGGGCCCTCGGATAATCTGCAGAACCTGTTTGAAGTTCCGGTGTTGTTCTTCACCGGCGTACTGGCTGCCTACGTGACCGCATTGGCGGACGATCGACTGCTGGTACTGGCCTGGCTATACGTAGGCCTGCGCTGGCTGCACAGCGTGATCCACATCAGCTACCACCGGGTGACGCACCGCTATGGAGTGCATGTGCTTTCCACCCTGGTGCTGTGGGGCTTCTGGACGGTGTTGGCCGCGCGGATTCTCTACCGGCTGTAGTGGGTCAGGGCGTCGCGAAAAAGTGGCGAAAAGACAGGATCTTCTGTCAAAAAAGTTTCATCTTGGCCGGGTACCTTTTTGTCACAAGGAACCGAGACAAAAGGTACAGAACTGCTATGGCCAGATATTCCCTGCATTCCATCCTCACGAACAAGGACATTACCGTCGAGGATCTTCAGGACCAGATCGCGTTTCTGGAGGGTCGCCTGCGCACCATGGCCGACGGTGACAGCGCCTACGAAAAACTCCTCATCCGCTACTATGGCGATATGCTGCTGGATCGCAAGGCGCTGCTTCGTGGCTTGAGTGCATAGCCAGCACGGCCAGGAATCCAATCAGAATCCGAAGACTGCCGCGGGCAGGACGGGCTCCAACCCGGACCCCTATGCCGTGGCGCTGTGCTGCTCCATTGAGTGGGGGGCGAGATCCGCTCGTCGGTCACGGCATACCCGGGCAGGAAGCTATCCGAGGATGATCATTTCCTCGTCTTCATCCTCGACCGGGACTTCATCTTCGGCGGAAACGGGTTCCGTGCCATATTGTTTGGCGGCAAAGGTCTCGAGGATTTTCACCGGGATGTGATCGGCGGCGTCCTTGCCATAGTAGATTCCCTTCACCTTCAAATCGGGAGAGATCAGAAAATCAGCGGGCATCTGTGCGATCTTGCCGCGCATGCGCGGCATGAAACCGAGCATCATGGCCCGCATCATGGTCGGCATGCGCATCACCATGCTCGCCATCAGTCCGGCAAACGACGAGCGAACGTTATACAGCTGGTAGACAGTTGTATCGGGATCGGCGATCAGCGGGAACGGCCGTTGTTTCTTGCCGATGTACTTGACGATACGGTCCTGAGGCGAGCTGAAGAAGGCGAGCATCACAAGTCCTTTCTTCTTCAGATCGGGATAGCGGCGGGTGAGTTCGTACACCCGCAGATTGCAGAACGGGCAGGTTGCATCGCGAAAGAATGACAACAGGATGTTTTTTCCACGCAGTGATTCCAGCGTATATATATTTCCGTAGATGTCCTCGACTTTGAAATCCGGCGCGCGTTGCCCCAACCTAATCTTCATTCTCCGCCCCCGTTTGTGAATTGCACGACTGCCCTCTGCACTACATAAAGTATAGGAGTGGACAACGGAATTGGCTGGTGTTTTGGCAAAATTACCGGTCAAAAATCCGGACGGATCCTAGTCCAGCACCGCCACGCTTTTGATCTGGGCGAAGGTATGAGCTCCGGGTGACAGTCCGAGTCGCGCCACGGAACGGCGGGTAATGCGGGCCAGCAAGATGTCCTTGCCGGTACGCAGTCGCACCATTGTCTGGGCCGGACCTTCATCGGCGAGGGACTCGACTTCAACGGGGATGATGTTCAGGATGCTGCTGAGCCGGGGTGGTTCTGCCGTCAGGCTGACGTCGCGCGCGAGCACACGCAGGCGAATCCGGCGTCCCACAGGAAGGTCGGGGCGGGGCACCCAAATGTCTGTGCCGGCAAGCTCCAGACTCGACAACTGAAATTCCTCATCGTGTCCGGATACGGTGGCCTCGATGATGGACTCGGCGGTATCACCGTGGGCAAGGGAGAGATCCGTACGCGTCAGCAGTTCGCGCACGGGGCCGGAGGCAACAATACGGCCCGTTTTCATGAGCAGCATGTGATCCGCCAGGCGCGCGACCTCATCCGTGGAATGGCTCACGTAGATCAGTGGCAATGCGAGGCGTTCGTGCAGGGAGTCGAGGTAGGGGAGGATTTCGTTCCGGCTCGCCTGATCCAGTGCCGCCAGGGGTTCGTCCAGCAACAACAGGCGTGGGCTGGCGAGGAGGGCGCGACCAATGGCCACGCGCTGGCGTTCCCCACCCGATAGCCTGCCGATACCGCGCGGGAGCAGGGGTTCAAGGGCAAGCAACCCGGTGACTTCGTCAAATTCGATGCGCCGGTCGGCGGACGGAACGCGGCGGTAGCCGTACTCCAGGTTTGCGCGTACGGAGAGATGAGGAAACAGGTTTGAATCCTGGAACACATAGGCGAGTGCGCGCCGATGCGGCGGTACGAAATGCTTTTGGTCCTGCCAGGTCGTGCCGCCCACACGCAGCATGCCGTTGCGGCAGGGCTCCAGGCCGGCGATGGACCGCAGCAGGGTCGTCTTTCCGCTGGCAGATGGTCCGAACAGGGCGGTGACGCCGGAGGCGGGGGCCGTAAACTCGGCGTCGAGGACGAATTCGCCGCGGGTGAGTCTGAAGCGGGCCTCGATACTCATGGCTTCCATGTCCTGGCGCGCCGGTTGAGCGTGTAGACCACAATCAGCAGCAACAAAGAGGTCACAAGCAACAGAGCGGCAAGGGAATGGGCACGGCCATAGTCCAGGGCCTCGACGTGATCGTAGATGGCGATGGACACCACCCGTGTGCGGCCCGGAATATTGCCGCCCACCATGAGTACGACGCCGAACTCTCCCAGGGTATGGGCAAAGCTCAGGGCGGCGGCGGTGAAATAGGCGGGACGCGCGAGCGGAAGGGCGACGGTAAAGAAACGGTCCAGCGGTCCGGCGCGTAGCGTGGCGGCCGCCTCCAGTGGCTGGCTGCCCAGAGCGGAAAAGGCATCGCGCAGTGGCTGCACGGCGAACGGCAGGGAGTAGACCAGCGAGCCGATCAGCAAACCTGTGAAGCTGAAGGCGAGCGAAGGCAGGCCCAGGCCCGCCAGCGGGCCATGTGGCCCGAGGAAGAGCAGCAGGTAGAAACCCAATACTGTTGGTGGCAGTACGAGTGGAAGCGCCACCATTGCATCGGCGACGGGACGCGCGCGGTGCGCGGTGCGCGCCAGCCACCAGGCAACTGGCGTAGCCAGTGGTAACAACAGCAGTGTGGTCAACAGGGACAACTCCAGCGTGATGCGCAGGGCAGTGAGGTCGTCGCTCGTGAAAATCACGGCAAACCTCCGGGTGTGTCGTAGCCGCGATCACGAATGATTTTTTTGGCGTCCTCGCTTCCCAGATACGACAAGAAGGCACGCGCCGGCACGGTGGCCTGGATCAGTATCGCCTGCTGCTCGATCGGGGGGTACAGCGATTGCGGAATCAACCAGTAGGACCCGGATGTCTTGTGACCGTGACGATACAGCTGGGAGAGGGCGATGAAGCCCAATTCGGCATTCCCGCCGGCGACGAACTGGTAGGTCTGGGCAATGTTCTCGCCGTAGACGAGCCGCGATTGAAGCACCGACCACAGGTTCAGTTTCTGCAGCACCGCGCGCGCGGCGGCGCCATAAGGCGCAAGCCGTGGATTGGCGAGGGCCAGGTGCGAGAATGCCTCGCCATGTAGCACGCCCCCCTGGTCATCGACGAACCCGGGTCGCGGACTCCACAACGCCAACCGGCCTCGCGCATAGGTGAAACGCGATCCGCGAATGCCATCTCTCGATTCCTCCAGCAGGCGTGGGCGGCGGACATCGGCGGCGAGAAACAGATCGAAGGGCGCGCCGTTTCGAATCTGCGCGTAGAGTTTGCCGGTGGAACCGGGAATCATATGGACCCGATAGTGATATGCCAGCTCAAAGTGATTCGACAGGACACGTAGTGTGGACACAAAGTTCGATGCCACAGCGATGCGGACGGCATCTCTCTCCCCGCGGGCGCTTCCCGGGAGCCCGACCAAGAACAACACTGCGGCCATGGCGCAATTGCGGAAGATGCAACTCATGTTTGGCGCACAGTTCATTCCGCTATGGTAAATGCTGGGATGGCGTAGTGACAGCTATGCCGCGTTGAAACCGCGTTGGGGTATGAGTACGCTTGAGACACGGGGTGGCGACAGATATCAGTATGGGAAAAAAGGTCTTGATCACGGGGGCGCGCGGTGGTTTCGGCCTAGAGGCAGCGCTGATGCTGGCGCGACGCGGCCACGAAGTAATTGCCACCGTCCATCACGAAAAGAACATTGCGACCGTGGAGGCCGCCGCCTCCGCGGCCGGTGTCTCCCTGGCCGTGGAGAAGCGTGATATTCTGGTCCCGCACGACCGGGAAGCCATGCTGGCACACGAACCCGACGTACTGGTCAACAACGCCGCCGTTGGTGAGTCCGGTCCCCTGGTGGAGGTTCCGCCCGAGCGTATCCGTGGTGTGGTTGAGACCAACGTCTTTGCCACGATCTACCTCACCCAGGCCTGCCTGCGCGCCATGATCGATCGTGGTCACGGCACGGTAGTGATTGTGAGTTCGCTTGGCGGGCGTCTGGCCATGCCGATGCTGGGTCCCTATGTGATGACCAAGTTCGCGCTGGAGGCGGCGGTGGATGCCCTGCGCCTGGAGCTGCGGCCGTTCCCGGTCGACATCAGTCTGATTGAACCCGGTGCCCATGCCACCGGATTCAACGAGAAGATGCAGGCGAAGAAATATGAATGGATGGGCGCGGATTCGCGCTACCGCGATCATATGAAGACCGTGCACTTCTGGGAACAGGTCACCTTCCGCACGCAGATGGAAAATCTGGCACCGGTGGCGCGGCAGGTCGTGCGCGCGGTGGAGGCACGTCGGCCACGGGCACGCTACGCCACGCCGTGGTGGCAGGGCCTGGGGGTGCGCGTCCTGCGTGCCTTTGGCTGGTAGGGCCTATTCCCCGATCAGGCCGTTGACCTTGGCCGCGCAGATGAAATCATTGACGGACAGGCCCTTGATGGCATGGGTGCTGTAACGCACGTCGCAGGTCTTGTACCCGACCTCGAAATCGGGGTGATGGTCTTCCACATGGGCGATCCACGCCAGTGCATTGACGAACGCCATGGTCTCGTAGAAGTTTTTGAAAATATAGGTACGACTGATCTCCTTGCTGTCTCCGGAGATGGTCCAGCCGGGCGTCTGCCGGAGAAAGACCTCGGCATCGTCCCGCGTCAGTGGCTCGACGCCACCCTCGCAGGCCTGGCAGCGCATGCGTTTGAGATCGGACGTCTCTTCAGCCACGGATCCTCCTACTTCTCAAAGTGATAGAACTGGTCGTTCAGATACTTCACGACATCGGTAACCTGGTCGGGCTTGAAATGGGCACCCGTGTTGTTGCTGCACATCTGAACCCGCTTTTCCAGGGCGCCCGCATCGGTGATCTTGCGGTCGCTGCGGGAGTAGACCTCGGTGCCGTGGCAGGCGGTGCAATGGGCCTTGACCAGCTTTTCTCCCTTGGCGGCATTGCCCAGGAGCACGCTGTCGGCTTGCGCCGTGGCGGTCAGTCCGAAAACCAGAATTGCCAGCAGGAACTTGTTCATCGTGTGCCTCCATTCACCTTGCGGTGGGTCAATGGCGTTGTTGAAGATGGGCGATGCGTACCGGTGCCGGGGGATGGCTGTCGTAGAAAATGGAATGCAGCGGGTCCGGGGTCAAAGTCTTGGCATTCTCGCTGTAGAGCTTGACGAGGGCGTTGACCAGGTCCCCGGCGTTCGCATGGCGACTGGCGAAGTCGTCAGCTTCGAATTCGTGCTTGCGCGAACCCCAGGCCATGAGCGGGCTGAAAAAGAACATGAACACCGGCATGGAAAGAATGAACAGAGCCAGGCCGATGTGGTTGATGTGGTCGGGCACGGTATGCATCCCCAGGCCCGTGTAGAACCACGCCTGTTGACCCAGCCAGCCCAGCAGGGCCAGTCCCGCGAAAGACAGACCGAAGGAAAGAGCGATGCGCTTGGTGATGTGATGCAGTTTGAAGTGCCCCAGTTCATGGGCCAGCACGGCTTCCACCTCAGGCGCGGAAAGGCTCTTCAGCAGGGTGTCGAAGAACACCACGCGCTTGCTGCGACCAAGGCCCGTGAAGTAGGCATTGCCATGGGCGCTGCGCCGCGATCCGTCCATGACGAAAATCCCGCGGCTGCGGAAGCCCGTACGTTTCAGCAGGGCCTGGATACGATCGCGGATCCCGCCTTCCTGTAGCGGCGTGAAGCGATTGAACAGGGGGGCGATCAGGGCCGGATAGGCCCACACGGCCAGCAGATTGAAACCGCTCCACAGGAACCAGGTGTACAGCCACCATCGGCTGCCGGTGTTGTTCATGAACCAGAGTACGGCGTAGAGCAGCGGTGTACCGATGACGAGCAGGAGCACTGCGTTTTTCGCGAGATCGGTCACGAAGGTTCCGATTGTGGTCTTGTTGAAACCGAAGCGCTGTTCAATGTGGAAGGTGTTGTACCAGCTGAAGGGCAGATCCAGCAGAGCGCCGATAATGAACAGGCTTAACAGGGTTGCGGTGCCCTGGATCAGGTTGCTGAATCCGCTGGTCGTCCACAGGATGTCGAGCCACTGCAGTCCGCCACCCAGGGTCCAGAGAAGCAGAATGACGGCGCTGTAGATGGAAGACACCATACCGATGCGGTTTCGCACAATGGTGTAGTCCGCAGCCTTTTGATGGGCATCCAGGTCGATGCGGTCGCGAAAGGCCTGCGGCACTTCTGCGCGATGGGCGCGAACATAAGCGATCTGGCGCCGGGCCAGCCACAGTTCCGCAGCCACCGACAGGGTCAGGAAAGCGAGAAAAATCAGGGAGAACGTATTCATGTCACGCGGATGGTATCATCAGAAAAAATCCCGGGCACCCCGGGAATCCCGTAGAGAGTGCCTGTAAATACCGGAGTCAAATATGCCGCAAGACGCCAATGCCCTCATCTGGATCGATCTGGAGATGACAGGGCTGGACACCATCAACGACCGGATTATCGAGGTGGCGACCATCGTCACGGACAGCGAGCTGAACGTCGTCGCCGAAGGTCCGGTGCTGGCGGTTCATCAAAGTGACGAGGTGCTGGCCGGCATGGACGACTGGAATACCAATACCCACACCAAAACCGGTCTCGTGGAACGGGTTCGTTCCTCGGCCCTGGACGAGGCGGAGGTTGAACGTCAGACGATCGTATTTCTTGCGGAGCATGTGGGCAAGAACAGGTCGCCCATGTGTGGCAACAGCATCTGCCAGGACCGACGATTCCTCGCACGTTACATGCCGGATCTGGAAGCCTATTTCCACTACCGCAATCTTGACGTGAGCAGCCTGAAGGAGCTGGCAAAACGCTGGAAACCGGAGATTCTGCCCGGCTTCACGAAACGGAACACCCATCGCGCCCTGGATGACATCCGCGAATCGGTGGACGAGCTGAAATACTACCGGCAACATTTTCTCTTGCCGGCCTGAGGCCGTCTGCCCATGGTTCCGGGCTTCCTATTCGTCCTGGTGTCGTGGGTCCAATTTGGTCTATACAAAAAAGTGTGACGGATGGGGCTGCACGAACTCGCAAGACTCTTACTATACGGTCAGCCGATGGAGACAAGAATGAAACGATTCGCAGCGACTTGTACCGTTCTCGCCCTGCTAAGCGCCTGTGCCTCACATGCCCCGCAACCCAAATGGACCCTGACGGGTCGCAGCGACGCCTATCCCGTGGCCGAATACCTCACCGGCACGGGGGTAGCAAACAAGCTGGCAGTCGCGCGCCAGCGGGCCCGATCCAATCTGTCAAAGGTCTTCGAAGTGGAAATCGACTCCGGCACCAAGAATGGTGGGCCGTACGCCAATGCCGCCATGGCCAAGGACATTATCAAGGACCATGACAAGAAGGTGATTCAGGGCATTCGCGTTGCCGAGACCTGGAAAAATCCGGAGACCCATGTGGCGCATGCCCTGGCGGTACTGTCACGCAAACAGGCGGCCGACAATCTGCGGGCAGAAATCACCCGGCTGGATGACAGTACGGACATCTGGTTGCAGCGTTCTCACGCCGACGCCGATGTCTTGCACAAGATCCGGTATGCGCAGCTGGCCCTGAATGCGCAGGTGGCGCGTGGCGCCTATGATCGTTCCCTGCGGGCCGTTGCGGTCGACAAGCAGGGAGTGAAACCGCGTTGGGAGCTTTCACTTCTGAATGACAATCTCGACGGTCTGGTCAAGCTGGTACGCGTACAGCCCCAGGTCCCAAACGATGCGGACCCCCGGTTGATCGAACAGGTCGAGCGAGCCCTGGCCCACGCCGGGTTCCTGGTGGATGCGGGAAAGGATGCGGATTTCGTACTGGATACACGGCTCAACTTCCAGGATCTGGGTTTTCGCGACAACTGGCAGTGGCAACGGGGCGTGCTGTCCGTGGTATTGAAGCAACGGGAAGGAAACACCGTGCGGGGCAGCTACCAATGGGCCATCAAGGCCGCCGGATCCAGTGCCAACGATGCGCGCGAACGGATCGTGAAACAGGTCGGGATGCTGCTGAACAAGGAATTGCGCGACGTAATCGTGCGTATCGCAACCCACTAGTCTCGCCGCACCTGGGCCCAGGCCACGTGTTCGCGTACCAGTGCCGAGGGATGGTTGGCGCGGTTCGCCAGGGCGGCATCGATCTCCAAGGACGGCCCGGCATTGCCCATCGCCACGGCGATGTTGCGTAACCAGCGTTCGTGCCCGATACGGCGGATGGCGGACCCTTCGGTCCGCGACAGAAACTCCCCCTCTGACCAGGCACACAGTTCCGCCAGTCGCGGTGCGTCCAGACCTTCGCGAGGCAGGAAATCGGTTTCCTCGGTCGGCCTTGCGAAGCGGTTCCACGGGCACACAAGTTGGCAGTCATCACAGCCATAGATGCGATTGCCCATCAGGGGTCGAAGTCCTTCCGGAATCGAGCCATGGTGTTCGATGGTGAGGTAGGAAATGCATCGGCGGGCGTCCAGGGTGTAGGGCGCAAGAATCGCGCTGGTCGGACACACGTCCAGACAGGCGTGACAGTCTCCGCAGTGGTTGCTGGCCGGTGTATCGACGGGCAGGGGTAAATCGGTATAGATCTCCCCGAGAAAGAACCAGGATCCGGCGTCGCGTGCGATGAGGTTCGTGTGCTTGCCGATCCAGCCCAGGCCGGCCTTTTCCGCCAATGCCTTTTCCAGAACCGGTGCGCTGTCGGTGAACACCCGGTAGCCATGGGCCCCGGCCGCCGCCTGCACGCGATCCGCCAGGGTTTGCAGTCGGCGGCGCAGGAGCTTGTGGTAGTCGCGCCCGAGGGCGTAGCGCGACACAGCACCCAGTTCCTTTTGTTCCAGGACCTCTTCCATGGATGTCACCTCCGGTGGCAGATAGTCCATGCGCGCCGAGATCACGCGCTGCGTGCCGGCGACGAGGTCCGCCGGACGGCTGCGCCGGGTGCCATGGCGTTGCATATAGTCCATGTCGCCGTGGTAGCCCGCTGCCAGCCATGCCAGCAGGTGTGACTCTGCCTGGGAGAGGTCAACATCGCTGATTCCCACCTGCTGAAAGCCCAGCTCTGTTCCCCAGGCACGGATTTGCTGGGCCAGGGATCGGGTCTCCAGGGTCGGATTTCTTCCGGATCGCATAAGCACCTATGATATAGCGATGTACGACCATGGCACAGGAGAGGGTCTGGGTCCGATTCCGCGGGCCCTGTACCGGGCCGATCAGACGCGGGAGCTGGACCGAATTGCCATGGAGGAATTCGGTCTGGGTGATGGCGCGCTGATGGAGCGCGCCGGCGCGGCCGCTTTCGCCTTCCTGCGCCGCCGCTGGCCGGGGGCGAAGCAGGTGGTGGTGGTGTGCGGGCGAGGAAACAACGGCGGCGATGGCTACGTTCTCGCACGCCTGGGGAGGGAAGCGGGCCTGACGGCACAGGTCCTGATGGTGGCGGGGGCGCCAAATTCAGGAGATGCGGCCAGCGCCCACGATCGTGCGCGGGCCGCGGGCGTCGCCATGGCCGACTTTGACGAGGCTGCCCTTGGAGGTGTCGACGTGATCGTGGATGCCGTACTGGGCACCGGTGTGGAACGGACCGTGGAGGGCGAGTGGGCCCGGGCCCTGGAGGCGATCGGCGAGGCCACGTCCCCGGTTCTGGCCCTGGATGTTCCCAGCGGTCTGCATGCCGATAGCGGGCGTGTACTGGGAACTGCCGTGCAGGCCGATGCCACCATGAGTTTCATCGGGCTCAAGGCAGGCCTGTTCACGGCCGATGGCCCGGACTGTGCCGGGCAGATCCTGTTCGATGATCTGGGCGTACCGGAAGAGATCTATCGGCGGGTGGACCCCTATGTCCTGCGCATCGGCCACGGTTCTCTGGATGGCGTGTTGCCGCGTCGGCGCCGCAATTCACACAAGGGCAGTTTCGGGACTGTGTTGGTGATCGGCGGCGGGCCGGGGATGCCGGGGGCCGCCTGTCTCGCCGGAGAGGCGGCCTACCGCGTCGGCGCGGGCAGAGTCCTGCTGGGTACCCACGGAAGCCATGCCCCTTACATCAACGCCATGCATCCGGAGCTCATCGGGCATGACCTGAGCGAACCGGATGCGCTTGCAGATCTCGCTCGTGTCGCCGATGTGATCGCTATCGGGCCGGGACTCGGTCAGTCGTCCTGGGCGCAACGATTGTTTGCGTGCACCCTGGAGTCAGATCGTCCCAAGGTCGTGGATGCCGATGCCCTCAACTTGCTGGCCCGCGAGCCGATGCAACGAGACGACTGGGTGCTGACGCCCCACCCGGGGGAGGCGGGGCGCCTGCTCGCCACCGCTACGGCATCGGTGCAGGCGGACCGCTACGGTAGTGCCGAGAGTCTGGCGCAGACCTACGGCGGCGTAGCCGTGCTCAAGGGGGCAGGCACGGTGGTGGCCGCCGCGGACGGGCTCAGCGTATGTGATCGTGGAGGTCCGGTCCTGGCCAGTGCGGGAACCGGGGATGTGCTCACTGGCGCGGTAGCGGGACTCCTGGCCCAGGGTGTGGCCCCGGCCCCGGCTGCGCGCATGGCGGTGTGGGTCCACGCCTGCGCCGGCGAGATGCTGGCCGCCGGAGGCGAGCGCGGCGGTCTGGCCCGCGAATTGTTACCCCTTTTGCGTGAACCCCTGCGGCAGCTGCAAACCCATGACTGATTCCCCATGGCAGCTGCTTGTGTTGACCGCCGGCGCCATGGAAGACCTGGGCATTGCCATGGCGCCGCACTGCGGGGCAGTCCGGCGGATCTATTTCCACGGCGAACTGGGCTGCGGCAAAACCACGTTGATCCGCGGCCTGTTGCGCGGGTTGGGGTTTGGCGGTGCTGTCCGTAGTCCAACCTTCACGCTGGTTGAGCCGTACACCATGGACGAGCGCGAAATCTTCCACTTCGACCTGTATCGCCTGAACGATGCCGAGGAACTGGAGTTTATTGGCGCGCGCGAATATTTGCAGGGAGAAGGCCTGTGCCTGGTGGAGTGGGCAGAACGGGGAAAGGGCTTTTTGCCTGCACCGGACGTGGACGTTATGATTCGCAAGGTGGAGGAAGGTCGCGAAGTGCAGTTCGAGTCGCGGAGTGAGGCAGGGGCAGAGTTGATCCGGGGCCTGGCGAGGAATCGCGGAGCAGCCGGCCAGTGAAGACCCTCGCCGTCTGTGTACTCCTGTTGGGGGTTGTGCTGCCGGTCCCGGCGGCGCAGGCGTCACCGGTTTCCGTTCAGAATGTCCGCAAGTGGCAGGCGCCGGACTATACTCGCCTGGTATTTGACCTGAGCGGGCCGGTGGAACAGAAGGTTTTTGCACTGCACGATCCGGAGCGGGTCGTCATCGACCTGCAGTCGGCCCATCTCAACCAGCCCTTGCCCAAGCTTCAATTCGATGGTCCCGTGATCGACAGCCTGCGCACCGGAGCTCACGATTCCGATCTTCGGGTCGTGGTCGACCTGAAGAAGCCCGCCCAGACCAATGCCTTTGTGCTCAAGCCCTATGGCCAGTATGGCTACCGCCTGGTCATTGATTTCAAACACACCGGGGCGAAACCGGATACGGCCGCGGCGAAACCGCAGCCGGTACCGAAATCGACGCCACCGCCTGCCCGCAAGGGGGATATCGTCATCGCTGTCGATGCCGGGCACGGTGGAGATGATCCCGGAGCCACCGGTCGGCGCTACCGCACCCACGAGAAGGACGTGGTTCTGGCCATTGCCCGGGATCTCGCGCGGCGCATCGACCGCGAACCGGGCATGCGTGCCTATATGACCCGTCGCGGAGACTATTTCGTGGGACTGGCCGAGCGCCGCCAGCTTGCGAAAGGTCACCATGCGGATCTGTTTATTTCCATTCACGCTGACTCACTGCCGGGAAGTCGTGCCCGGGGGTCCTCGGTGTATGCCCTGTCCCAGCGCGGCGCCACTACCGTTCAGGCCCGGGCCCTTGCCAACCGTGAGAATACATCGGACCTGATCGGTGGTATCGATGTGGGCCAGGAGGATCCGGTTCTCAATACCACGCTGGCGGACCTGATCATTACCTACACGGTGAAGTCCAGTCTGGAACTGGGGCGGGATATTCTCAGTCACTTGCGACCGGTGGGACATATCCATGTCGCCAAGGTAGACCAGGCCGCCTTCGCGGTACTGAAGATGGGCAGGATTCCGTCGGTGCTGGTGGAGACCGCGTTCCTTTCCAATCCTGCTGATGAGAAGCTGCTTCGGACCCGCTACTACCAGCGACGCCTCGCTGACGGGATCTTCAAGGGCATTCGCCAGTATGTACAACATAGCGGCCTGCGCCCGCGGCGGGCCGCCACCGTAACAGCCACCCGCCGATCGCGATTTCATGTCGTGCAAAGGGGCGAGACCCTGTCGGGGATCGCGCATCGATACCACCTGAAAGTCGACACCCTGCGTGCCGCCAACGGCCTGCGTGGCGATACGCTCATGGCCGGCGTGCGATTGAGAATTCCGTGACCGGATTGCCGATGGCGCAGGCTTTTCGCTATCCTTCGGCGCGAGCAATCACAATGACGAGACAAAACACCAAGGGGGGTTGCCTGTATGGCTGAGCGTCGCTCTTCGATCCACGGCGAATGGTCCTCGCGAATTGCGTTCGTACTTGCCGCCACGGGCTCGGCCGTGGGTCTGGGCAACATCTGGAAGTTCCCCTACATCACCGGCGAGCATGGCGGTGGTGCATTCGTGCTGGTCTATCTGATGTGTATCGCCTTCATCGGCATCCCCATCATGATGGCGGAGGTTCTCATTGGTCGTCGGGGCCGCCGCAGTCCGATCAACACCATGCGCGTGTTGGCGGAAGAAGAGGGCAAGAGTCGCTACTGGCAGTACCTGGGCTGGTCCGGAGTGATCGCCGGTTTCCTGATTCTTTCGTACTACAGCGTCATTGCCGGCATGGCGGTGGCCTACATTGTGCGCACGGCAAGCGGCATGTTCAGCGGTGCCACGGCACAGCAAGTGGCGAAGGTGTTCGCCGACTTCACGGGTGACCCGGAAAAGCTGTTTGCCTGGCACACCCTGTTCATGGTGCTGACTCTGGCGGTGGTCGCGCGTGGCGTGCGCAGCGGACTGGAACAGGCGGTACGATGGCTGATGCCGGCCCTGTTTATCCTGTTGCTGGTCCTGGTTGGCTACGCCATGAGCACCGCGGACTTCGGTGCCGGTCTCAGGTTCATGTTCGCGCCGAACTTCCACAAGCTTGACTGGAATGGCGTGCTCATCGCCATGGGCCATGCCTTCTTCACGCTCAGCCTTGGGATGGGAGCCATCATGGTGTACGGATCCTATATGCCCCATGGCGCGTCGATCGCCCGCACTTCGGTCGCGATTGCGTTCATGGATACCCTGGTGGCGCTTTTGGCAGGGATGGCAATTTTTCCGATCGTGTTTGCGAACGGCCTCGCGCCGGACGCGGGCCCGGGTCTGATTTTCAAGACCCTGCCGGTGGCCTTCGGCCACATGTGGGGTGGATCCTTCTTTGGCGTGCTGTTCTTCTTCCTTCTGACCTTCGCCGCCTGGACATCAGCCATTTCCCTGATCGAGCCGGCCGTGGCATGGCTGGTGGAAAACCACGGCATGTCACGAGTCAATGCCGTGGTATTCGCCGGGGGCATCAGCTGGGTGCTGGGGCTCGGGACGGTTTTTTCCTACAACCTGTGGGCACACAAGACCCTGTTCGGCAAGACCTTCTTTGACCTGCTCGACTATCTCACAGCGAACATCATGCTGCCGCTCGGCGGCCTTGCGATTGCCGTGTTTGCGGCGTGGGTCATGTCGCGCGGATCGACGGAAGAGGAGCTGGCTGTCAAGGCGCCGTGGGTCTACCGGCTCTGGCGTATCGTAACCCGGTACGTGACACCGGTCGCGATCACCATCATCTTCCTGAATGTTATCGGTGTGATCTGAGCGGGCCTTATTGATCCAGCCGCACTTCGATCGCGTGCCGGAGTTCCTGTAGCAGGTTTTCTTCGACGAGCGGTTTTCCGTCCCGGTCCGTGACGAAGAACACATCCTCGGCCCGCTCTCCATAGGTGGCAACCTTTGCGCCGACCAGCCGAACCTTGCAGTCAAGCAGGGCCAGGGTGATCTGGTGCAACAATCCCGGACGATCCTGGGTGGTGACGTCGATGATCGTCTGTTGCCCGTTGGACGAGGGGCTGAACAGGATCCTGGATTCCACCGGGAAGTGTTGAAGTTGTCTGGAAACCCTACGTGCTCCGGTGGTCGAGATGGTCTCGCCCTGCACCAGATCCGCGTGGAGATTGCGGCGAATCTCCCGGAGTAGCCTGGCCTCGCGTACCGGCTTGCCCTCATGGTCGAGCAGAACGAAAACGTCCAGCACAAAGCCGGTTCGCGCCGTATGCATGCGGGCGTCGACCACCGACAGGCCCAGTTCATCCAGCGAGCCCGTAATGGCGCTGAAGAGCCCTTCCCGATTCTGGGCAAACACCAGCGCCACCGTGCCTCCCAGGTCGGTGTCATAACGCATGGCCACGACCGGCATCTCGGTGATCCGCGCATCGGCAATCACCTGGGCATGCCAGGCGAGATTTTCGGTGTCGTGGCGGAGGAAATAGTCGTTCTCCATCTGTGACCAGAAACCCTCGACCTGCTTCCTGGAGGTCTTTGTATCCTTGAGCAGGCGCAGCACTTCATCCTTGACGTCGCGGATATGGGCATCGATGTCGATCGGAGTGCCGAAACCACGTCGCAACAGGCGCGTGGCAGCAAGGTACAACTGGGCCAACAGGTTGCCTTTCCAGTCGTTCCACACGCCGGGACTGGTTCCGCGGATATCGGCAACGGTCAGCAGATACAGGTTGTCCAGGTGTTCCTGGTCGCCGACCTGGCGGGCGAAGGCCTGGACCACCTCGGGGTCATGGATGTCCTGACGTTGGGCCACCGCCGACATGAGCAGGTGGTGGTGGACCAGCCAGGAGATAAAGCGTGTGTCGTAGTCACTCAGGTCATGTTTGACACAGAAGCGCTGGACCTCTTTCTCGCCGAGCACGGAATGGTCTCCGCCCCGGCCCTTGGCGATGTCATGGAAAAGAGCGGCGACGTACAGGCGTTCGGGCTTGACCAGTCGCTTCGAGATGGCGCTCGCCAGCGGGAACTCATGCCCACGTTCCGGGATCATAAAGCGGCGAACATTTCGCAGAACGAAGAGAGTGTGTTCGTCGACCGTGTATACGTGAAACAGATCGTGCTGCATCTGTCCGACTATGCGTCCGAATACAGGGAGGTAGGCGCCCAGGACACCGTAGGCGTTCATACGTCGCAGGGCGTCGGTGATGCCGGATTTCTGCCGCAGAATTTCCATGAACAGGCTGCGGCAGACGATGTTGTCCCGGAACTGGTCGTCGATCCGGCCGATATTGCTGCGAAGTTGCCGGATCGTGTCGGCCCGCACGCCTTTTGCGCGCGGGTGCTGTTCGATCACGAGAAACAGTTCCAGCATGGCGTAGGGGGTGCGCTCGAACACGCGCGGCGAGGTCGTTTCGACGAACCCGCCACGAAGACGGAAACGTCGATTGACGGGCAACACGGAAACCTTTCCCTTGGTCAATATGGTTTCCTGGAAATGCTGCAACAGGATTTCGTTGAGGAGAGACAGTTCCTTGATCGTGCGGTAGTAGTCCTTCATGAATTGTTCGACAGCCAGGCTTCCCTTCTTTGGCTTGTAGCCGTCCTGTTCCGCCAGCAGGCGTTGCTGGTCGAACAGCAACCGGTCTTCGCGTCGTCCGGCGAGATAATGCAGTCCACAGCGGATATGCCATAGATAGTTCCGTCCCTTGATCAGGGAACGGTATTCGGCCTCGGTAAGAAAACCATGCTGCACCAGGTCGTGCAGGGAGCGGGTACCGAATTCGCGCTGGGTGACCCAGCTGATCATCTGGATGTCGCGCAGACCCCCGGGGCCTTCCTTGATGTTGGGTTCCAGGTTGTAGGCGGTATCGTGAAAGCGGTGGTGGCGGGCTATCTGTTCCTGCCACTTGGCCTCAAAGAACTTGCGGCTGCGCCACAACTTTGCCGGTCCGGTGGCCGCCTGCATCTTCTGGAGGAGTTCCGGGTCTCCGTGCAGCAGGCGGGTTTCCATCAAATTGGTCGCGACGGTGATGTCCTTACGTGCTTCGCGCACGCAGTCCTTCAGCGAACGGACGCTGTGACCCACTTCCAGACCCATGTCCCACAGAAAGCGAAGAAAGGTCTCGAGAAAGGCTTCGGGTTTGCCGCGCAGGGGTTTGGCGGACAACAGCATAATGTCGATGTCCGATGCGGGATGTAGTTCGCCCCGGCCATATCCGCCCACAGCCACCAGCGAAACGGAATCGCTGTCTCCCAGCAGGGGCAGGTGCTGTTCCCAGGCGCGTACCAGTAACTGGTCAACCAGCCAGGCTGTGGTTTCGACGACGCGGTCGGCCCGCTCTCCCGCGAGGTAGGCCTGCTTCAGGATCTCACGGCCGCGTTGGAGCGCGCTGCGAAATGCGCTCAGCGGTGTGTCCGCTTTTGCCAGCAGTTCGGAAAAATTCCGGGAGTCGAAGAGCTCGGATTTCTTGAGGGCCATTTTGGGTACGATTTCCTGTACCCGATACGCTAGCCGATCCCGGTCCCGGGCGCCAGAAGGGTCAGGGCTGATCCCCCTCACAGACCGTGAGGACCTCATGGCCGTCGTCTGTGACCAGGATGGTATGTTCCCATTGTGCGGATAGGGAATGGTCCGCCGTGACCACGGTCCAGTCGTCCCGCAGGAGTTTCACCTCCTTGCGACCGACATTGATCATGGGCTCGATCGTGAAGGTCATTCCCGGGACCAGTTCGACCCCGGTACCGGGGCGACCGTAGTGCAGCACCTGGGGCTCCTCGTGGAACTCCCGGCCGACGCCGTGGCCGCAATATTCCCGTACGACCGAGAAATTGTTGGATTCCGCATGCTGCTGAATGACGTGACCGATGTCTCCCAGCCGTGTACCGGGTTTGACCTGCTCGATCCCGAGCAGCATGCACTCACGCGAAACCTCGGCTACCCGGCGCGCCAGGACGGAGGGCTCGCCGGCGAAGAACATCTTGCTGGTGTCGCCGTGGAAACCATCCTTGATGACGGTGACATCAATATTAATGATATCGCCCTTCTTGAGCTTCTTGCCCGGGGAGGGGATTCCGTGACAGACCTGGTGGTTGACCGAGGTGCAGATCGATTTCGGGAAGCCCTTGTAGTTGAGTGGGGCGGGGATGGCCTTCTGGACGTCCACGATGTAGTCGTGGCAGATCTGGTCCAGCTCGTCGGTGGTGATCCCCGCCTGGACACGGGGCGCGATCATCTTCAGCACGTCCGCGGCCAGTCGGCCCGCGATCCGCATTTTTTCGATCTCGTCCGGCGTCTTGATGCTGATTCCCATGAAGCTGCAACCTGATCGGGTTTTGGGTCGGGATTTATAGCACGATTCAGCCGCAGGGACCGAGTGTCTCCCTGCGTTCCGTGTGGCTATCGTCCTGAGGGCGTCAAAGTTGTTCCCAGAGCGGGGATATGTTATACAAGCGCCCGCTTTTTAAGTATTTTTTTCACTATCACGCACATGGACCGCCACGTGCGCCCGGGTGCCCTGAAAGGGGTCGGCGCGCGGGGTCCATGGAAGCCTAAAACCCGAAACGGAGACGAATATGAGCAAGATCAGCATGCGAGATATGCTCGCTGCCGGTGTCCATTTTGGCCACCAAACCCGCTTCTGGCACCCCAAGATGCGCCCCTTTATTTTCGGCGAGCGCAACAAGATCCACATCATCAATCTTGAGAAGACGGTCCCGCTGCTGGACGATGCCATGAACTTCCTGGGCAAGCTGGCGGCCAAGGGCGGCACGGTGCTGTTTGTTGGCACCAAGCGCCAGGCCCAGGAGATCGTACGCGAAGAGGCGAACCGCTGCGGCTCCCCCTACGTGGATCGCCGCTGGCTGGGTGGAATGCTGACCAACTACCAGACGGTCAAGAAATCCATCTCCCGCCTAAAGGAACTGGAAGCGACCCTGGATGAAGGCGCCGGCGCCAAGCTCAGCAAGAAAGAGTTGCTGATGCTGAGCCGCGAACGGGAAAAACTCGACCGCACCCTGTCCGGTATCAAGAACATGCCCGGGCTTCCCGATGCGCTGTTCGTGATCGACGTAGGTCACGAATACATCGCCGTGAAGGAAGCCGGCAAGCTCGGGATTCCGGTCGTGGCGGTGGTTGATACCAACTGCAAGCCCGATGGTGTCGACTACGTTATCCCCGGCAACGACGATGCCATCCGCGCCATTCGCCTGTACACCAAGCTGGTATCCGATGCCGTGCTGGAAGGCCGCAAGCTGGCCAAGCCGGCCATGCCCGCGGGCGAGGATGAGTACGTCGAGGTCGAGGAAGAGCAACCCAAGGTCAAGGTGAAGGCCAAGCGCCGTGCCAGCAAGTCCGAGGAAGCAGAGGCCGCACCTGAGGCCGGTCCGGAAGGCGAGCAGGCAGAACCGACCGAGTAAGGGAGCGCCCTTTCTTCATCAGGATCCCTCCGCGACGTGACCGCGCGGTGGACGGGTCCGTTCAAGCAGCGCAGAGAATTCAGAGGTAGAACATGGCGATCAGTGCATCACAGGTTAAGGAACTGCGCGAGTCCACAGGACTCGGCATGATGGAGTGCAAGAAGGCGCTGGAAGAGACCGGTGGGGACATGGACGCGGCGGTGGAACTCCTGCGCAAGAAGGCCGGCGCCAAGGTGGAGAAAAAGGCAGGCCGTACGACCGCCGAGGGAGTAGTCAGCATTGCCGACGCTGGCCAGGTCCACGCACTTGTGGAAGTGAACAGCGAAACCGACTTCGTCGCAAAGGGCGATGCGTTCCAGGCGTTTGCCGCGGATGTCGCCGCCTGCGTGGCTGCCAACCGTCCATCCGACAATGACGCGCTCATGGACCTTCCGTTCAAGGAGGGCGCGGGCACGGTCGCGGCGGCGCGCGAGGAGATTGTGCAGAAGCTCGGCGAAAACATCAGTATTCGCCGGTTCGTGCTGTTCGAAGGCGCGAACGTCGGCACCTATGTGCACACGAACCAGAAGATCGGCGTGATGGTAGACGTCGAAGGCGGTGACGGGGAACTGGCGCGGGACATCGCCATGCACATCGCCGCGAGTCGCCCGTCCTACGTTGCACCGGAAGACGTACCGGAAGAGGTGATCGCCAAGGAGCGCGAGATCTTCACCGCCCAGGCGCAGGAGAGTGGAAAGCCCGCCGAGATCATCGAGAAGATGGTCGAAGGCCGCGTGCGTAAGCAACTTGCCGAAATGTGTCTGCTCGGCCAGCCTTTCGTGAAGGACTCGGACATGACCATCGAGAAGCTGCTCAAGTCCAGGGGTGCCACGGTGTCGGGGTTCGTGCGCTTTGAAGTGGGCGAAGGTATTGAAAAGCGGCAGGAAGACTTTGCCGCCGAGGTTATGGCCCAAGTCAAAGGCAGCTGATCATGGCCGCCGCGCCCTCCGCTTCACCCGCCTACCGACGCATTCTGCTGAAGCTGAGCGGCGAGGCACTGATGGGCGAGGACGCCTACGGCATCAATCGTGAGATCGTCGATCGCATCTGTGCCGAAATCCGCGACGTGGTCTCCGCCGGCTCCCAGGTGGCAATCGTGGTCGGTGCCGGCAATATCTTTCGTGGCATGAACGCCGATGGCCTGGACCGGGCGACCGCCGACTACATGGGGATGCTGGGCACGGTCATGAATGCCCTGGCGCTGCAGTCGGCCCTGGAGGGTCTCGGCGTCCCGGCCCGCGCCCAGTCCGCCATCCCGATGGCTCCCGTCATCGACTCCTACGACCGGCACCGCGCCATTGCTCACCTTGAGCAGGGGCGAGTCGTCGTCTTCGGCGGGGGTACCGGAAATCCATTCTTCACGACCGATACGGCGGCCAGCCTTCGCGGGCTCGAAATCAATGCCGACATCGTGGTCAAGGCGACGAAAGTGGACGGTGTCTACGACCGGGACCCGGTCCGGCATCCCGACGCAGTACGGTATGATGTACTCAGCTACGACGAGGTAGAAGAACAATGACTGCAGATGCGAATGAGGTTCTCGGTGATGCGGAAGCGCGGATGAAGAAATCCGTGGAATCGCACAAGGGGGAGTTGAGCAAGATCCGCACCGGGCGGGCGAGTGTGGCGCTCCTGGACCATATCAAGGTCGATTTCTACGGTAGCCCCGCTCCGCTTAGCCAGGTGGGCAGCATTTCGGTCGCCGATGCACGGACCCTTGCGATCAAGTTGTGGGACAAGTCTATGGTCGGCCCGGTGGAGAAGGCGATCCTGGAATCGGATCTGGGCCTGAACCCCGCTGTCGCTGGCGAAGTGATCCGGATTCCGGTTCCTCCGCTGACCGAGGAGCGCCGCAAGGAGCTTGCCAAACTGGTCCGCGGTGAAGGTGAGAACGGAAAGATCGCCATTCGCAACATCCGGCGCGATGCCAACCAGCATCTCAAGGATCTCGTGAAAGACAAGGAGATCTCGGAAGATGAAGAGAAGCGGAAAGAAGCCGCGATCCAGAAACTGACCGACAAGTACATTGCGGAGATCGATCGTCTGGTCGAGGAAAAGGAAAAGGACATCATGGAACTGTAGTCCCGTCATTGTGCATCTCAGGGTATTCAGCAAACACCACGCCAAAACACATGAACGAACATGATCCCGCTTTGGAACCCGAGCACCGCAACCCGGCGGACAAGCTGCCGGTGCACGTAGCTGTACTCATGGATGGACATGGACGATGGGCCCGGCGCCGGGCCCTTCCCCGGGTGGCGGGTCATCGCAAGGGCGCCGAGAGTGTGCGCCGCCTCATCACCGCCTGCGTAAGGAAGAACATTCCTTATCTCACCCTATTTGCTTTCAGCAGTGAAAACTGGGCGCGCCCGGAAACGGAAGTGAAGCGCCTGATGGAGCTTTTTCTGGATGCCCTGTACAAGGAAATGGATGAGCTCCACAAGAACGGAGTTCAGTTTCGTGTGATCGGTGAGCGCAGCGCGCTGGACGGGGAAATCAACGCAGGAATTGACCGCGCGGAGGAAATGACGCGGGACAACCAGCGCCTGCATCTTTCCGTTGCCATCAACTACGGCGGGCGTGCGGACATTGCACAGGCGTGTCGCCGTATTGCCACGGCTGTTTCGGAGGGCAGGCAGGCGCCCGGCGATGTTGACGAAGAATCAGTCGCGGTGAATCTCGCAACCGCCGGTCTCCCCGATCCGGATTTGTTCATCCGCAGCGGCGGCGAGCAGCGCATCAGCAATTTTCTCCTTTGGCAACTCGCGTATACCGAGCTCTATTTCTGCGATGTGTTGTGGCCGGACTTTGGCGAGAGTGACCTTGAACGGGCCCTGGACTTCTACGCCGGGCGCCACCGGCGGTTTGACGTACCGGCGAGCAGGTGGAGGCAGGTTAGTCCCATGTTCTGGAAACGGGCTCTTACCGCAGTTCTCCTGGCACCGCCCGTTTTGCTGGCGCTCTGGTTTCTGCCGCCGTACGCCATTGTGGCCCTGGTTGGCGTAGCGACCGTGCTTGCGGCCATCGAACTTGCCCGCCTGATCCCGTTTTCAGGGCCGGTTCCACATTGGATCTATGTCGGGCTGGTACTTGCATTGGGTCTTGGTGGTAGTCTGGCGGTGGTCTACGGTTCGCCTTCCTTTGCCCGGATTGTTCTGGCCATTGCGTTCGCGTGGTGGGTCTACATGGCCGGCCACCTCCTGTGGCGTCGAGACCCCCTGGGTGGGTTGTATTCCAGTACAGGTGGAAAGGCGGTTGCCGGATTGTTGGTACTGGTGCCGGCATGGATTGCGATTGTCCAACTGCACGATCTCGATCATCCCGGTCATCCGCGTCACCTCGTCTACCTTCTGTTTCTGGTGTGGATCGCAGACTCCGCCGCCTATCTCGCGGGCAAGCAATTCGGTCGCCACAAGCTGGCTCCCGTTGTCAGCCCGGGAAAAACGGTGGAAGGGGCCATCGGCGCACTGGGGATCGGAGCCCTGTTTGCGGCAGCAATCGGGGCGGGATTTTGGCACTACCGCGGAACGACGCTGCTGGTGTGGACTGCCCTGGGAGTTGTGACGGTTGCTTTTTCCATCGCGGGCGACCTGACGGAAAGCGTGTTCAAGAGAATTGCCGGCCAGAAGGATAGTGGAACCCTTTTGCCGGGGCACGGCGGGATGTTCGATCGCATCGATGCCCTGACCGCGGCCGCACCGATATTTGGTTTGGGGTGCGTTCTCATGGAAAAGGTTGTGCAATGAGTGAGCAGTCCAGGCGGACCGATCAATCCCGCGCCGTGACCGTGCTGGGATCAACCGGAAGTATTGGGGTCAGTACCCTGGATGTACTGGCGCGACATCCCGATCGTTTTCATATCGCAGCCCTGAGCGGGTTCACGCAGGTGGAACGGCTGTTCGAGCAATGTCGTCGCTACCGGCCTTCCCTGGCGGTGATGGCTGATGCCTCGGCCGCGCGCAGACTGCGGACCCTACTCAGTCAGGCGGGCCTGGACATCGAGGTTGCCGAGGGAGAGGGGGGCCTGGAACGCGCGGCGACCGCGCCCTCGGATATCGTGATGGCGGCGATCGTCGGTGCGGCCGGTCTGGCTCCGACCCTTGCCGCCGTGCGTGCCGGCAAGCGGGTGCTGATCGCGAACAAGGAGCCGCTGGTGATGTGCGGCCATTTGTTCATCGAGGAAGCAGCCCGTTCGGGAGCCGAGTTGTTGCCCATAGACAGTGAGCACAATGCAGTGTTCCAGTGTCTTCCGCCAGATCACCGGACGGGACAGCGGGACCCCGGCGTTCGCCGTATTCTGCTGACCTGTTCCGGAGGTCCCTTCCGCAATACGCCGCAGTCGGAGTTGGCGGCGGTAACCCCGGAGCAGGCCTGTGCTCACCCGAACTGGAGCATGGGGCGAAAGATTTCGGTCGATTCAGCGACGCTCATGAACAAGGGCCTGGAGCTGATCGAGGCCTGTTGGCTGTTTGGCGTAGCACCGGATGATGTGGAGATCGTTATTCATCCGCAAAGTGTCATTCATTCCATGGTCGAATACGACGATGGTTCGGTATTGGCGCAGATGGGGAACCCGGATATGCGTACGCCGATCGCACACGCACTTGGGTGGCCGGAACGGATTTCGTCCGGTGTTTCGCCGCTGGATCTTGTTGAGGTGGCACGGCTCGAATTTGAACGCCCGGACTTCTCGCGCTTCCCAGCCCTGGGTCTGGCGGCGCAGGCCGCCCGGTCGGGCGGGACTTCGCCAGCGATCCTCAATGCAGCCAATGAAATTGCGGTTGGAGCATTCCTCGACCGACGGATCGGATTTCTGGATATTTCGCGCGTGATTCAAGCGGTGATGGAGGCAGTGCCCTCCAATGGGGCGGATGATCTCGCTATGATACTGGACGCCGATCGGCGCGGACGGGATGCGGCATTCACGACGATCGAAACCATGCGGCCCGACAGTGCTGCCAGGGGTATGCATTGATTAATGGTATCTATACAGTTCTGGCGTTTCTGGTGGCCATTGCGGTCCTGATCGTCGTTCATGAATTTGGGCACTATTGGGTGGCGCGGAAGCTGGGCGTCAAGGTGCTCCGCTTTTCCATAGGGTTTGGCAAGCCAATCTACAGCCGATACTTCGGAGAGACGGAGTTTGTGATCTCTGCGATTCCGGTCGGCGGATATGTCCGCATGCTGGGTGAGCATGACGACGACGTGGCGGAGGCCGACAAGGACCGCGCGTTCAATCGCAAGCCGGTGACGACACGGATGGCCGTAGCGTTCGCGGGACCCCTGTTCAATCTGCTGTTTGCGGTCCTTGCCTACTGGGTCGTGAATATGGCGGGAACGCCCGGATTGCAGCCTGTCGTTGGCAAGGTGAGTGAGCCATCGATCGCCTATGCGGCCGGATTCCGCAGCGGCGATCGATTGTTGAAAGTCGACGGGAAGGCCGTTCAAACCTGGGGGCAGTATCGTACCTATATATACAGGCGGGCGCTGGAGCGCGGCACGGTCCGGTTCCGGGTGCGCACCCCTGCCGGGAAAGTCGTCGATCGCGCGATCGACATGAATCGGGTACCGATCTCCAGGATCGACGAGAACCTGATTACCCGGGGTCTTGGCCTGTATGGCTACTATCCGGAGATCCCGGCAGTACTTGGGACGGTCATGAAAGGACCGGCAAGAAATGCCGGACTACTCCCGGGTGACCGGATACTGGAGATCGATGGGCAATCCGTGCGCGACTGGAACGATCTGGCGACGAGGATTCACGGACGGCCCGGCAAGAAGACGCACCTGCTCGTGTCCCGGGATGGCCAGAAACTGCAGGTCGACGTCACACCCGACGAAAAGAAGATCGCCGATCAGACCGTCGGTCAAACTTCCGGATGATCTCCGGGCGACGCTTCGTTTTGGACCGGTCGAGGCCTTCGGCAATGCCGTCAACCAGACCTGGAACATGTCGGTACTGGCGCTCGAAATGATATATCGTATGGCCCGGCTGGAGGTGTCTTCACGCAACGTAGGCGGTCCATTGATGATCGCGGAGTATGCCGGCTATTCGGCGCAGATCGGCTGGGACGGGTTCGTTCTGTTTCTGGCGTTCTTCAGCGTGAGTCTTGGCGTCCTGAATCTCCTGCCTGTACCGGTACTGGACGGCGGCAACTTGTTGTACAACCTGTTTGAACTTGTTCTGCGAAAGCCGCTTCCGGAAAGGGTACAGATTTGGGGTCAACAGATCGGCATTGCTCTTCTTGTGGCCTTGACCGTATTGGCTTTCTACAACGATCTGACAAGAATTTTCAAATAATGTGTAACTCCAGAAAACGAATTCCGCGGACCTGGGTCCGGGCGCAGATCCTTTTGCTTGCGCTTGGCCTGATATCATTCTCTGCTGTTGCCCACGCCATGCAACCCTTCACGGTCAAAGAGATTCGCGTGGAAGGACTGCAGCGCATCGCCGTAGGCACAGTTTTCAACTATCTGCCGATCTCGGTCAATGACAGGGTGACCGACGAGAAGGTCCAGGAGTCCATTCGTGCGTTGTTCAAGACCGGGTACTTCAAGGATGTCCAGCTGCAACGACAGGGCAATACCCTTGTTGTGCGGGTCGTGGAACGACCATCCATTGCATCCATTACGATCAAGGGCAGCAAGAAGTTCCCGGAAGACGACCTGAAGAAAAGGCTGAAGGAGATCAATTTCGCCGAAGGTCGCGCATTCGACCCGAGTGTTTTTGATCAGGTGGAGCTCAATCTGCGGCGGCAGTATTTCAGCGAGGGGTACTACTCCGTAAAGGTAAAGCACAAGGTTAAACCGCTGGAACGCAATCGTGTCGCCGTGGAATTCGACATATCCGAAGGCCGGATTGCGGTAATTCAATCGATCCGCGTCGTCGGAAACCGGCGCTACAAGGAAAAGGAGTTGCTGAAACTGTTTCATTTGCGCAAGGAGGCAGATGTTCACCTGCCATTCAGCAAACGGGATCGATATTCCAAACAGGATCTGCAGGGAGATCTGGAAAAGTTGCGCAGCTTTTATCTCGATCATGGCTATCTGGATTTCTCACTGGATTCCACCCAGGTGTCCATAAGCAACGACAAGGAGCACATCTACATCACGATCAATATCACCGAGGGACGGCAGTACCGGATCTCCGGGTACCGGATTTCCGGGGATACGATCATTCCCCGCAAGCAGGTTGAGAAGCTGATCACGCTTCGCAAAGGCGACATCTTTTCGCGCAAGGTGATTCAGGAGATCAGTACGGGTATTGGCGGGAAGCTCGGAGACCTCGGCTACGCCCAGGCGAAAATCAATCCGGTGCCTACGAAAGATCGGGACAAGGGTACGGTATTCCTTGACTTCTTTGTCAATCCGGGGCGGCGTGTATACGTACGCCGTATCAACATCACCGGGAATCGCGTGACACGCGACGATGTTATACGCAGGGAGTTGCGGCAACTGGAGGGAAGCTGGCTTTCGGTCAGTCGCCTTCGTCGGTCGAAAGAACGTCTGCAGCGGCTCGGGTACTTCGACTCGGTCGATATTACAACGCCACTCGTACCCGGTACGACGGATCAGGTTGATATCGACATCAAGGTAAAAGAGAGGTCGACGGGTTCGATCAGTGCCGGGGCCGGGTATTCGGACGCCAACGGGTTCTTCGTGACGCTTGGTTATTCCGAGCGAAATGCATTCGGTACCGGAAAGCAAGTTACTGTCAACTTTGACAACAGCCAGGCGACCACAACCTACGAGTTCCGCTACGTCAATCCTTACTATACGGTTAACGGCGTAAGCCGCGGCTTTGATATCTATTCCCGCTACGTCGATGCAAGCGTTACCGGCGTTGGTTCGTACAACACGCAGACAAACGGCGTGGGCGTCTTTTACGGGATACCGATCAGCGAAGAAAGAAAGCTGTCGGCAGGCCTGGCGTATGAGTCGGTCCGACTGGAGACCACCAGCACCAGCGCGCAGGTTGCCCAGAACTTTGTGAGTGCCTATGGCGACCAGGTATCAATCTACAAGGGGACGGTCGGGTGGTCCCAGGATACCCTGAATGATTTTCTGTTTCCGACCAAGGGCGGCTTGTACAAAGTGAGCGCAGAAGTCGGCATACCGGGAGCCGACGTCGAATATATGAAAGGGACAGTGTCCGGAAGCTATTACATTCCGCTCGCGCAGAAGCAAAGTACGATCCGCGTTCATGGGGAACTCGGCTACGGAAGCGGGCTTGGAGCGACAACATCCCTTCCGTTCTTCAAGAACTACTATGCCGGCGGCACGAACAGTGTTCGCGGTTTCCGTGCCCGCGGGCTTGGTCCACTTGATACAACTTCCGGGGAACCCATTGGGGGCAACAAGCTCGTTCTTGGTAACGCGGAATACTTTTTCCCGGTTCCGGGCCAGCCAAAAGATGGCAGTTCCATGCGCTTGAGTCTGTTCCTGGATGCCGGTATGGTTTATGGCTCGTCGGACCCGGTCGACCTGGGGCAAATACGATACTCCGCCGGAATTGCTTTCAACTGGTTCACGGCGGTGTTCCCGATATCACTCAGCTACGGCATTCCATTGAATGCGCAACCTGGCGATCTGGAAGATCGGTTGCAGTTCAATATTGGACTGCCAACCCAGTAGGGCGAGAATTGTATATATGAATGTCTTTACGCGAAACGCCGGCGTGTGGCTCACGGTTGTCCTGCTTTTGTTTGCGGGTACTGCTACCGCACGGGCAACGGAGCTGACGATCGGCTACGTCGACGCCGTGAAGGTTCTGGACCAGGCGCCGCAGGGAAAGTCCGCCTTGAAACGACTTGAGGCGGAGTTCGCGCCCCGTGACAAGAAGCTGGTAGAGTTGCGGGAAAAAATCAAGCAGCTCGAGGATGATCTTGAAAAAAATGCCCTGGTGTTGAAGGAATCCGAGCGACGCAGTCGTGAGCGGGATCTTCTTACCTACAAACGGGATCTCAACCGGGCGACTCAGGAATTCCGCGAAGATTACAACCTGCGACGCAATGAGGAACTTGCTTCACTGCAGAAACTGGTTTACCGCACCATCGTAGAGATCGCCAAACAACAAAACTTCGATCTCATCCTGCAGGGCTGGCGCGGTGATCCTCAAGGAGAGCGACCGGGATCGTTTCCGGGGAAGTGCAATCGTTGTTCCCGATCCGCATCTTGCCTACGCGAAGATCGCGCAGCTGCTTCATCCCTTGCCATTTCCCGGCGCGGAGATTCATCAGGACGCCGTTGTCGATGCGGGGGCGAGCGTCGCCGGTACTGCCTATATCGGGCCCGCGGCGGTTGTAGAGGCGGGGGCGGTTGTCGGTGAGCGCGCGTACATCGGGCCGGGCTGCATTATCGGTCGCAACGCAAAGATCGGGGAGGACAGTTGGCTGTATCCGCGGGTGGTCGTGGCCAATGATTGTGTTATCGGAAATCGCTGTGTGATCCAGGCCGGTGCCGTGATTGGCGGAGACGGTTTTGGGTACGCTCAGGACGAGCGGCGTCGCTGGATTCGCATTCCACAAGTGGGGCGGGCCATTCTTGGTGACGATGTAGAAGTTGGAGCCAACTCGACAGTGGATCGAGGTGCGCAGGGAGATACCGTGATTGGAAATGGCGTGAAGATCGATAATCTTTGCCAGATTGCCCACAATGTGGAGGTGGGCGAGAATAGCATCATGGCAGGGCACTCGGGTATCGCAGGTAGTTCCAAGATTGGAAAACGCTTCGCAATCGGCGGGCAGGCGGGCGTGCATGGACATATCACGGTGGCGGATGATGTTACGCTTGCGGGTCGCTCAAACCTTGCGAAATCGGTGCGGGAGCCGGGGGTGTACTCCTCGGCGATTCGAGCCGAGAAGCTGGAAGCCTGGCAGCGAATTGCGGCACGCATCAGACAGCTGGAATCTTACGCCAAGCGTCTGGAACAGATCGAGAAGAGACTGAACCAAGAGGAACAGGAGTAAGTACGTTGGAGCAACCCGAGATCGATATTTACCAGATCATGGAGCTGTTGCCGCATCGATATCCGATGCTGCTCATCGACCGGATTCTGGAGTTCCGCGCGAACGAATCATTGGTGGCGCTAAAGAACGTAACCATGAATGAGCCCTTCTTCCAGGGTCACTTTCCGGGGAAGCCCATCATGCCGGGCGTCCTGATCCTGGAGGCCATGGCCCAGGCGGCGGCGCTCCTCTTTCGGGCGGATGAAGAAGAGAGCCAGCCCGGGCCCGGTGCGATCTATCTCTTCGTGGGAATCGACAAGGCTCGCTTCAAGCGCCCGGTGACGCCCGGCGACCAGCTTGTATTCAACGTATCGATCCTGAGGCGGATGCGAAGAATCTGGAAGTTCGACGCCGTTGCGAAAGTCGATGACGAAGTGTGTTGTACCGCGGAACTCATGTGTACGTACAAGGAACAATGAATTCGTGATTCATCCGCAGGCAATCGTGGATTCGGCTGCGAGTATCGGAGAAGGGGTCGAAATCGGGCCCTTTTCCATTATCGGTCCGGACGTAGAGATTGGCGATGGAACCTGGATCGGGCCCCATGTCGTGATCAATGGACCGACGACAATCGGGCGCGAGAACCGTATTTACCAGTTCGCATCGCTCGGGGAGGCGCCGCAGCACTCCGGCTACAAGGGTGAGCCGACACGGCTGGTGATCGGAGACCGTAATCTGATTCGGGAGTACGTCACCATGAACCGGGGGACCCCGGTTGGTCGAGGAGTGACCTCGTTGGGCGACGACAATTTCCTCATGGAATACATCCATATCGCCCACGACTGTAGCGTGGTGAACCATACGACATTCGCCAATGGATCCAGTCTCG
>JARRJV010000019.1 GCA_037388825.1 Acidiferrobacteraceae bacterium
TTCGAACGCGCCGACCGTATACTGAAGGAACTGGCAGCGAAAAAGCTTATCGTTCGCAACACCGACTAGTTTTCTTGGCCACCGGCGCGCAGTGAACTAGAATGAAGCTATGAAGCCGGTGGATGTCGTTATCTATTTCCGCAAGGGCCTGGACACAGGTTCACGCCAGTTTCTGGAAAAGTCCCTGCGCAAGACACCCGGTGTGGTTGCTCCCTGGTTCACACCCGGCCGCAACACGCTCATGATTGTGTACTACAACCCCGATGTCACCAACTCCCTGTCGGTACTGAAGCGGGTACGCAAGCTGGGTCACCCCGCAAGTCTGGTGGCAATCTAGTCGGCTGCATCCCCTTACGTCCCCAACCACCGCCGCGAAACCCATACCAGGACCTGCAAGGCCAGATTGGCGTAGACGCCGGCCAACAGATCATCCACCATATTTCCGAAGCCACCGCCGAAGCGGCGCTCGGCCTGACGAACGGGAAACGGCTTCCACACATCGAACAGGCGAAACAGAAAGAATCCCGTGACCACCCAGTACCAGGCCAGCGGAACAAAGGCCATGGTCACGAAGTAGCCAACGAACTCGTCCCAAACGATTCCCGAGTGATCGTGCACGCCGATATCGCTTTCCGTGCGCCCGCACAACCACACCCCAAAACCAAACAGGGCGAGCACCGCCACTACGTACGCGGGCCATTGAAGCCAGTGAACCATCAGCAGATAGAGTGGGATGGCGGCCGCGGTACCGAAGGTACCCGGTGCATACGGCGCGGTACCGGATCCGAGGCCGAAGGCCAGGAAATGGATCGGGTTGGTCCAGACGGTGGGTGGCACGGAATTGCGCTTGAGTTTCTTCATGGTCGCTCCGCAATGACAGCCAGATCCTAGGACCCGCCGCTGAAATGATCGTGACCGGAGTGTTGCGGCTGGTATTCCTTGCCATCGGTTACTTCAATGAAAAGGCCTGATCCGGTTACGACCTCGCCGATGCAACACACCTCGCAGGACCATGCCGCGGCCTCCTGTTCCAGCTGACCAAGCTTGTCCGGCGGAACGGCAAAACACAACTCGTAATCGTCGCCACCCGACAGGGCCGGCTCCCATCCCGCCTGCTCGCGCAAGGAACTGTAGGCTGAAGACAGCGGGATCCGGGGCAGGCTGACCCGCGCACCGACCCGACTGGCTTTCAGGACATGCCCCAGGTCCGCCACCAGGCCGTCGGAGATGTCGATTGCGGCTGTGGCGATCCCACGCAGACCCCGGCCGAGTTCGACTCGCGGCTCGGGTCGATCCAGTCTGCCGCGCAAATAGGCACCCGCGTCTCCTTCGTCCTGCACTCTCCCCTGTTCCAGGGCCAGACCCAGCGCGGCGTCGCCAAGGGTACCGCTGACGTAGATGCGGTCGCCCGGTGCCGCGCCGCCGCGCAGCAGAGCCATTCCCGCAGGTACGAGGCCCAGGGCCTGCACGGTGATGACACGAGGTCCGCGTACAGTGTCACCGCCGACGAGTTCACAGGCAAACCGGTCGGCGAGGGAGAACAGGCCGTCGGCAAACCCCTGCAGCCAGGTTTCGTCCGCCTGCGGCAAACTGAGGGCAAGCGTGAACCACGCGGGATCCGCGCCCATGGCAGCAAGATCGCTCAGGTTCACCGCCAGGGCCTTGTGCGCCACCGCCCCCGCCGGTGTCGATCCCGGAAAATGAACCCCTTCCACCAGCGTGTCTGTGGCGGCCACCAGGGACATGCCCTCGGGCACGTGGCACAGCGCCGCATCGTCACCGATGCCCAGTTCCACGTCGGGGCGATGCCGGCCGGCGCGCGTGAAATAACGCTCGATCAGGGAGAATTCATCCATGACGGGATTGTCGGAGACTAGTCGGCTGCGCCGGCTTCATCCCGACGGGTGCTGGCGGCAAGTTTGTCGAGAACGGCATTGACGTATCGGTGCCCATGTTCCGCGCCAAACAGCTTGGCAAGCTCGATCGCCTCATTAAGGATCACTTTGTACGGAGTCTGCAAATGGAACATCAACTCGTAGGCGCTGATCCGCAGGATGGCCCGTTCCACCGGGTCCACTTCTTCAATAGGGCGATCCAGCTGCGGTGCCAGAGCCGTGTCCAGCTCCGTAACGCGGCGAGGAACCTCTCGTACTAATTCCTCGAACAGGGAGGCATCGATGTCCCCACCTTCATGCTCGAGCAGATCGTGGTCGGCGAAACCTGCTGGCGCGTTTGCCGTCATCTCCCACTGATAGATTGCCTGTACGGCGGCGCGGCGTGCGCCATGACGGCTACCAGTACTCATGCCGCCTCCCGGGAGGATCAGGACCCGAGGTTCCTGAGCAAATTGACCATTTCAATCGCGGCCATGGCGGCATCTGCGCCCTTGTTGCCGGCCTTGGTGCCCGCACGTTCAATCGCCTGTTCGATGGAATCCACAGTCAGGACGCCAAAGCCTACCGGGATATCGAATTGCAGACTGACCTGGGAGAGGCCGCGCGAGCATTCCCCCGCAACGTAATCGAAATGGGGTGTGGCGCCACGGATCACTGCCCCCAGCGCCAGGAGGGCATCGTATTTCTTGCTCGCGGCCATCCTCTTGGCGGCAAGGGGAATTTCATACGCGCCAGGAACGCGCACAACCTCAATATCAGCTTCGCCGGCACCATGGCGAACCAGGGTGTCAATCGCCGCGGAAAGCAGCGATTCGCCGATGAAACCATTGAATCGGCCGAGCACGATTCCAAAGCGCGTGCCGCGTACCTGAAGATCGCCTTCTGTAGTTTTTGTCTTTGTCATCCCGAAACCTTCTTCTGTTTTTCCGAGTTAGACGCCGGATTAATGTATTCGACGATCTCCAGCCCGAATCCGGACATCGCAGGAATCTTGAGCGGGTGACCCAGGACGCGCATGCTGCGCACGCCCAGATCGGCGAGAATCTGGCTGCCGAGACCATAGGTGCGCAACACCTGTTGCTTTCCCACCAGCCGCAAGGGCTCACGCCCCGAGCCCTCCTGTGAAAGATGGGCAATGCGGGCAGCCAGGTCGGTAGCGGACTCTTCCCCGCGCAATACCACGACGACGCCCGCGCCCTGACGGGAAACGTACTCCAGGGCCATTGCCAGGGAGTAGCTGCCGGGACGGTGCGCGTCGGTGAAAAGGTCCAGTACACTTTCCTGGACGTGTACGCGTACCAGGGTTGGTATATCCGGCGAGATTTCTCCCTTCACCAGGGCGACGTGCGTATGGTCGTCGATCTGGTCGTGGTAGGCCACGAGGCGAAAGTCTCCATAGGGCGTGGGTACGATACTGTCGCCGATACGCTCCACGCTCGATTCATTCTCCATGCGATAGCGAATAAGATCGGCGATGGTGCCGATCTTGAGACCGTGCTCGGCCGCGAATTGAACCAGCGCCGGAAGGCGGGCCATGGTTCCGTCCTCGTTCATGATCTCGCAGATCACGCTCGCTGCCTCCCTCGCTCCCGCAAGGCGCGCGAGATCCACGCCGGCCTCGGTATGACCCGCGCGAGCAAGTACGCCGCCGGGTTGTGCCATCAGCGGAAAGACATGCCCCGGCGTGACGATGTCGTCCGGACCCGCATCAGGCTGGACGGCGGCCAGCACCGTGGTGGCGCGGTCCGCGGCCGAAATGCCGGTGGTTACTCCGCTGGCCGCCTCGATGGAAACCGTGAAATTGGTTGTCTGCTTGAAGTGCGTGTCATGCACCATGAGAGGAAGGTGCAGTTTCTCGCAGCGCTCGCGGGCCAAGGTCAGACAAATCAGCCCGCGGCCGAACTTGGCCATGAAGTTGATGTCTTCCGGACGGGTGTGCTCCGCAACCATGACGAGATCGCCTTCGTTCTCGCGATCTTCATCATCCATGAGAACCACCATGCGACCGGCCCTGAGGTCGTCGATGATGTCCGTGATCGGGCTGATTTCCGTCGAAGCCATCCGGTTTACTCTTTAAAAATCATCATCTTATTGGGATTTTTCCCGGGCGGCCGAGAAGCATACCAGTCCTGTCCGGGTGGTTCAAAGCAAATCGAGGCAATTGGGCGGGAGAACTAGTGTGTCCAGGAAAGGCCCAGGGTGAGATACCAGTTCGAGGTTTCGAAATTGCTGGCCCCGATTTCGGTGCTCAGGGAAAGCTTCTTCGATAGATCGAATATGGACCGAACGTAGGCGGAATTGACGCGCTGCTTCGACAACACAGTCAGACTGCTGTCGGCCCCGAGGACAAAAGACGACGATTTGCCGTCGTAACCGCATTCGAGCCAGTATCTTTCCCGCAGGAAGCCACTCAGATAGGGCAACTTGCCTCCGGAACGAACAATCCGAATGATGACGGGCAAGACGCTGGAGTTGCCCCAATACTCATAGTATTCACCCCCGACGGCCAGGCTCCAGGTGTCTCCGACATAGCGGGTGGCCGACAAAGCGGTGCCGAGTCCGAACACGTCCGTGGTCTTTGGCAAGGGTGGTGGTTTGTAAAAGGAAATGATCCGTCCCGCCGGGTCCGCAGTCAGCTGCCAGTCATCCCCGGCATAGGTCCAGGCACCAGTGAGGGAGCGTGACTTGAGATTGGGTCCGAGGTATGAGGCCGTCACTCCGACACCATAGGCATACAGATCCGCCGGATCTGTGCTCATTCCGACAGCGGCGGTGTAGGAATCCTGGGTACCCGTGGACAAGTCCAGTCGTGAGCGCCCCAGGCTGAACTGGAAGCGGTTTCGACTCTCCAGCCCCTGGTCGATGCTAAGCGACAGATCCTGGCCGTTCTGATAGTCGACCCCAAGAGCGATTGAGTAGGACGATGGAAACGGCTCGTACACACTGGCCAGATTGACGTCGGCTGCGTAGCCAGGCCGACCCAGACCCGCACCCAGCAGAAGTGCTGTTGCCAGACAGATTGCGAAGCGGTGCCTGGACCCGCACGCAGACGCACGAACCGGAACGAACCATCCCGCTACCACGGATCGTCCGCCTGGAACTGGCGCCACGATTACTTCAGAAATCCCTTTTGCTTCAGCAATGCCAGATCAACTCCCGGACCGGGTTCGTCCGTCGCCGCAGTCAGCAGGCGCTCCAGATAACGGGCAACCACGTCCACTTCGATGTTCACGCGCGTCCCGGCCCTGTAGGCAGACATGGAAGTATGGTCCATTGTGTGGGGTACGATATTTGTATTGAACGCGTCATCCTCGACGGCGTTGACCGTCAGGCTCACCCCGTCGACACAAACTGAACCCTTTTCCGCAATATAGCGCGCCAGCCCGGTCGGCACCCGGATCCGGAACCGGCTAGATCGGGCATCGGCCTCCCGTGACAGAACCTCGCCCACACCGTCGACATGGCCGCTGACCATGTGTCCACCCAGGTGGGTGGTGGGCGTCAACGCCTTCTCAAGATTGACCAGGTCACCGGGCGCCAATCCCCCCAAGGTGGTCCGCGAAAGGGTCTCGGCCGATACGTCCGCCGCGAATTCCGACTTGCCAAGCTCAACGGCGGTAAGACAAACGCCGCTCACGGCGATGCTGTCTCCGATCTTTGTGTCGGCAAGATCCAGCGTGCCTGTATCTATGGTCAATCGCGCATCGCCCCCCAGGGTACGCAGTTGCCTGATCTTCCCAACGGCCTGAATGATTCCGGTAAACATTCTCTACTCTCCGGCCTTAGCACCACTTCGTGGACACGCGGTTATTCGCCAGTCCTCACCAACTGCGCGCACATCTTCAATCGTGAGCTGCATGCGCTGTGCCATTTCGTTCAGCCCGGGCAAAAAGAACATTCCGCGCCCCTGATGCCCCATGACATGAGGCGCGAGATAGACGACCAATTCATCGACCAGCCCGGCAGCCAGCAATCCGCCGCAGGTGGTCGCCCCCGCCTCCACCAGGACTTCGTTGATCTCCCGCGCGGCAAGATGGGCGAACAGGGCGTGAAGATCCACGGAGTTGACGCCCGAGGAAAGGCACAACACTTCGGCCCCGGCATTGACCAGTTCCTCAGCCCGATCCGCGTCCTCGCTGGCCGTGACGATGAGCGTCTCCCCTTCGAGCGACAGCAGCCGCGCATCGGCGGGCGTACTCAGATTCGCACCGACTACTACCCGCAAGGGCTGCCGACCGATATCGAAAGCACGAACATTCAGGGACGGATCATCCGCGACCACGGTGCCAACCCCGGTGAGTATGGCCGAGCTCTGCGCACGCAAGCGCTGGACATCACGGCGTGCCGCTTCTCCGGTAATCCATTTGCTCTCTCCATTCGCCATGGCAGTGCGCCCGTCCAGACTTACGGCCAGCTTGACGCGCACGTAGGGCCGCTGCCGTCGCATGCGGGAAACAAAACCGGGATTGATCCGGCGGGCCTCGCCTTCCATCAAGGGACTGCTTGCCTCGATGCCCGCCACGCGCAATCGCTCCAGCCCCTGACCGGCAACCTGTGGATTTGGGTCCTGCATCGCCGCCACGACCCGGACAACACCGGCCTCGATCAGGGCGTCGGCACAAGGCGGTGTCCGCCCATGATGACTGCAGGGCTCGAGGCTGACATAGGCCGTCGCGCCCCGGGCGCGCTCCCCGGCAGCGCGCAGCGCGTTGATTTCCGCATGGGGTTCGCCGGCGCGCTCGTGCCAACCCTCGCCCACGATCTCGCCATCGCGAACCAGCACGCAACCTACCCTTGGATTCGGCTCGGTCGTGTACAGGCCGCGCCGCGCAAGCATCAGCGCCCGACCCATGTAGCGCGCATCGGTATCGACGTCGGGAGGCCTCATTTCTTCTTGCTGTCGAGCACCAGCTTCATCTGCTTGCGCCGGGCCTCCGCGCCAGGCTCCTGTTGAAGTCTCTGGACTTCCTCACTGAAGGCCTCGAGATCCGAGAAGCTGCGATAGACCGAGGCGAAGCGAACGAAAGCTACCGGATCCAGTTCCTCCAGTTCCTCCATAACCCATTCGCCAATCTGGCGCGAACTGATCTCACGCTCACCGGCGGTGATGAGCCGGTGACGGATACGGCCGATCGCGGCTTCCACGGCCTCGGCATCCACGGGCCGTTTCTCCAGCGCCCGCGCAATGCCCGATCGTAGTTTTTCTTCCGTAAACGCTTCGCGCCGATCGTCGGACTTCACAATCTGGGGCATACGAAGTTGCGCCCGCTCGAACGTGGTGAAACGCTCCCCGCATTCCGCGCACTCACGCCGCCGCCGCACCGACATGCCATCGTCGGCAAGACGGGAATCGATAACCCGTGTCTCTTCGGCGTTGCAGAACGGGCAATGCATAGGGCCTCCTTTTCCTCAGGGACCGCGTCGAACTCAGTCGCGATACACCGGATAGCGGGCACACAGGGCCAGGACCTGCTCCTTCACCCTTGCTCGCACGGACGCATCGTCCGGCTTGTCGAGAATATCGCAGATCCAGCCTGCCAGATCGCGCGATTCCGAAGCACCGAAACCACGCGTTGTGGCTGCGGGTGTCCCGATCCGGATTCCGCTGGTTACGAAAGGTGACTGCGGATCATTCGGCACGGCGTTCTTGTTCACGGTGATATTGGCCGCGCCCAGGGCGGCTTCCGCGTCCTTGCCGGTCACGCCTTTGTCCACCAGGTCCACGAGGAACAGGTGGTCATCGGTACCGCCGGATACGATGCGATAGCCGCGCTCCATCATGGTTTCTGCCATGGCGCGGGCGTTGTCGAGGACCTTTTGCTGATACTGATTGAACTCGGGCTGCAGGGCCTCAAGGAAGGCGACCGCCTTGGCAGCAATCACGTGCATAAGCGGACCCCCCTGCGTACCCGGAAACACGGTGGAATTCAGCTTCTTTTCAATCTCGGGATTTTCGCGGGCCAGGATGATACCGCCGCGGGGGCCACGCAAGGTCTTGTGCGTGGTCGAGGTGGTCACATCGGCGATCGGAACCGGATTCGGATACAGGTCTGCTGCGACGAGGCCCGCGATATGGGCCATATCGACAAACAGGTAGGCGCCGATCTCATCGGCGATGTCCCGGAAACGTTGCCAGTCCACCACGCGCGAATAGGCACTGAAACCGGCGACGATCATTTTCGGCTTGTGCTCCCGCGCCAGCTGCTCGACCTGGGCGTAGTCGATCTCGCCGGTGGCATCGTCCAGGCCATACTGCACGGAGTTGAAGATCTTCCCGGAGAAGTTCACCTTGGCCCCATGGGTAAGGTGCCCGCCGTGAGCAAGACTCATACCGAGAATCGTATCTCCCGGTTGCAACAGGGCGAGGTAGACCGCGGCGTTGGCCTGGGAACCGGAATGGGGCTGAACATTGGCGTAGGCCGCACCGAACAGCTGCTTCACCCGATCGATGGCCAGTTGCTCGGCAATGTCTACATATTCACAGCCACCGTAATAGCGGCGCCCCGGGTAGCCCTCGGCATACTTGTTGGTCAGCACCGAGCCCTGGGCCTGCATCACCCGCGGGCTGGCATAGTTCTCCGATGCGATCAGCTCGACGTGTTCCTCCTGTCGCCGTTCTTCATTCTGGATCGCAGTCCAAAGCTCATCGTCAAAACCGGCAATGGTCATTTCTTTGTCAAACATGGATACAGCCTTTCTCCTGAAATCGTGCTTCCGCCGCTGGGGCAATCGGAATCCGCCGCCATTGGAGGGCGCCGGAAGGCGGCTAGGATAGCCGATTTCGGGGGGAATTGCTTTACGGCGAGGGGGTCTGCCGAAGCGGCTACAGCAGCTCGTGCACGGGAAAATCCCGGGCTTCGGGCAGGCTTCTTACGGCACGCCCGGCTTCAGCGAAGAGCTGGTCCGCGATCGCGGGACCAAAATGTTCGGCGATATCCACGCAGGTCAGATAGAGGATCTGGCGCATGGCTTCGGTCGACAGGCAGAGGTTTGACATCGGCTGCCCGCTGGCGAGCCAGCCCGACAGCTCTGACAGGGCAGCCGGATTCAGCGGGCTGTGCGAGAGCCGCTGCACCAGAAGATCGCGCACCCGGGCGCAGTGGCTGGGGGCCATCTCATCCATCCGATCGAACAAATAGCTGAGTATACCATTGAACACGATGGTCCCGGTGTCCCGACCCTTGCCTGACGAGGGGCTGGCTCGCGGTGTCCCGACCCTTGCCTGACGAGGGGCTGGCTCGCATTAATGGCAATGGATCAGGAGCGAGCTTGTCCGAAGGCATTCCCATATGCTGGACCAGACGCCGGTGGATATCCCGCTCCAGAAATTTCAGCTCCTCGGCGGAACAAATTTCATGCACGTAGTCGGAAAGCTGAAACCTGCCGCCCTCGGCGTAGCCGCGTTCCCAGATCCACAGGGCCGCCGCAAGGGTTTCGTTGTCCAGCAAGGGTTGCAGGGCAGAATAGACCGCGCGCCGGCGCCGTGTGACTTCGGGATCAGAGATTCCAGTTGTCGTATTCGTCGGTGTCGCTGCCATGCACATGCCTCTCCATAGTTCCGCTCTACCACCGCCCCGTCTCGTCTCGCATCGGTTTCCCGGAGGATCCTGCGCAATCGGCCTCGGACGCCAACAGAACGGTGCCTGATGGATTTCAAGCAATCGCCATGCCACGGGGTTTGAAAGTGATTTGTAGCTTCTTTTCGGGGAGTTACACGCGAATGCCTGGTATCGACACAGGCATTTTCGCCCTCTTTTGGCCCATGACGCACCGCTTTGAAGCACGGCACAACAAAAAAGCCCGGCGGGCGCCGGGCTTTTTTGTTGTGCCGTGCAGCAGGAACTAGTTGAAGATTCGCTCCGGATGATCCTGCCAATCGTTCACGACTTTCCATTCCTTGGCACCGGAGCCCATCAGTCGCTTCTGCCAGCGGTCCAGTCGGCCGAGATATCGCCGCGGATCCTCGTTGTCAGTCTTGAGCTTGACTACGTTCAGAGCGATGAAGCGGATGCCGCTCATATCAATTGGAAAATTGCGGACCGTCTTCTTACCCAGCTCTTCCTGCATGTCGGAAAAGATGATCACGGTCTTTTCACCCGCCTGAGACTCGTTCAGATACTCCGCCGCCTGAATCAAGCCGCCGGTAATGTCCGTGTACGCACTTCCACCCCGCCGTGCAACACCCTTGGCAAACTTGTCGATTTCATTGCGGAACGCCAGCTTCTGGGCATTGGCCTTTGACGGGATGCGATCAAAGGTCGCCTTGTAGATAATGTCCTTCTCCGAAAAGGAACGGCTCGTTACCTTCGCGACGGCCATCGAATCGCCGGTATCCAGCGTTCCGAGGAGATAATTGACGATGCGCTGGGCCTTGCCCACCTCTTTCGCATACGTTCCCGAGGTATCAATCAGCATGTACACGGCGCGGACATGCGCGTGTTTGTCCCCGCAGCCGGCGAGCAGTCCCGCCATCAACAAAAGTACTATCCACTTGCCATAAACACGCATTCTAGAACTCTCCTGTGGCTGTGCGTTCTCCGGAGTTGCGTTTCGGGAATGAGGTGACGCCGCCACGATCCTTCCCCCGCCGTTCCGTTGCCGACCCGCGCACGCGTACCAGCCGTTCGATCGCAAGGGGGAGAAAGATGACCACGTCGTAAAGGTTGACGAGGGTATTGCCGACATAGCGCATCATGGTGCTGATCACACGGAATGCGAATGCCAGGGCAAGAATCGCCCAGACACTGAGCACGCCCAATACGGTTCGCGCCGAACTGATAAAGGACTCCAGGGGCACGGCGACGAAGGCCAGCGCAAACGGCAAGATGAACCCGAGGGCAGCCTGCGCGACCATGGGCATCTTGCCCACCCATCCCGTGTCATTTGCCACCTTGCTGGCCTCCTGGAACGCCGCGGCCGAGCTTTCGCTCAACTGGGATATCAGGGACATGCGCGCCGCAGCAACGGAGTCTCGCATCAGGGCCAAACCGACCTCAATGAAGGCGAAGAAAAGCAGCAGCGCCAGGGCGAACCACATCCACCGCTTGCGCACCACCGGGGTAAGGTTGCCGATGCCGGCAAACAGATGGGTAATGCCCAGGGTCTCCATCAGGAAGATGCCCATGATCGTCTCGAAAAAGATGATAACCATGGATGCGACGTCCGAGACGGAGATGTTGCCCACCACGTACGGGCCCGAGCCAGCTCGATCAGGCGCGAGTTAATGAAGGCGCCCAGCACGGCAATGGTCATGACGAAGGCATCGATCATGAACTGACGCGAGGCCGACTGCGCCAGCATGTGTTCGGCCTTGTCGGTTTTGCGAATGATCTCCTGGAACTTGTCCATCTGCGCGTCGATCTTTTCGGAACTGTTTTGCAGGCCCTCGAGATTGCGGTCCACCTGCCCCAAGGTCTGATTCAATGAGCGCCAGAAGGGAGCGAAGCCCTTCAGGATCTTGTGCCGGTCCTGGTAGGCCTTGCGGTATTCCGCCAGGGAACGCTGGTGGATCTTTTCGATGGAATCGGCAATGTCCTCGAGAATCTTTTCCACCAGACCGTTGGACGGCGTGATGTTGGCCACGGCCGAGACGGCTTCGGCCCATTGCCCCGACGGCGGCGGAACCTCACCGCACTTCTGGTAGTCTTCCTCGATCTTGGTGATTTCATCCATGAGCTTGCGCTGCAGCGCCGGATAGCCGTGCAGATCGCGCTGGATCATGGTCCCGATACGTTCGAACTCGCGCTCGATCGTATGCTTCATCTCCTCGCGGCCCTGGGCCAGCATCACCACCTTGTTGCGCTGGCGCATCTCGCCAGCGACCTTGATCAGCCAGCGTGAAGCCAGGCGCAGGGGCGAACTGATGGATCGCACGGCGCCCCGGATAGCCCCATGCATCGCGTTGCGCGCCGCATACAGAAACGGAACCGCAATCAGGAAGATGACGACACCCGACAGGGCCGGATTTCCCGGCACAATCATCCACCAGCTGTTAGACATGTTTCCCTCCTTCGGGGATTTTCGGCGCTGCTGTAGATATTTTCTTATTTAGTATAGGTCATAGCACAGCACGTGCAGCCGACTCAATTGCGCACCGACAAAGCCCCCGGGACAAGGGATGACTGGTCAGGAAAACGGATTAGCGCGGGGATTCGTGTTGCACCCGCCTGTGCAGGCCTTCGGAATCAGGGCTCGCGATCGGCCGCGGTCTCTTTCTTGGGTTGCACCAGATCGGCGCGGGAAACGCCCAATGCCAGCGCCGCCGGGGTGGCGATGTAGATGGAGGAAAAGGTCCCGTAGAAAATACCAACGATCAGGGCCACGGAGAAACCGCGAATAGTCTCGCCACCGAAGAAATACAGGGCAAGCACCGTGATCATGGTCGTACCGGAGGTTATGATGGTGCGCGACAGGGTCTGATTGATCGACACATTCATTACTTCCTTGGTCGTTTCCTTGCGCATGCGGCGGAAGTTTTCGCGGATCCGGTCAAACACCACAATCGTGTCGTTCAGCGAATACCCCAGGACGGCGAGCACCGCCGCCAGTACCGTCAGGGAAAACTCCATTTGCGTAAACGAGAAGAATCCCAGGGTGATCAACACGTCGTGCGCAGTCGCGATCACCGAGCCCACGGCAAAGCGCCACTCGAATCGCACCATCACGTAGATCAGAATTGCAATCAGCGTATACAGCAGCGCAAGCCCGCCCTTTTCTGCCAGCTCGTGACCCACCTGCGGGCCGACGAACTCAACACGCTTGACCTGTATCGTGCAGGGTTTGATCGATTTCGGATTGTCTGCAGTCGTACACTGCTGTGCCTTGCCCGGCTGACTGGAAACGACATTCTCCTGAAAGCGCTTACGCAAGATCCTGGTCACACGGTTGCTGATTTCGGAACTCTTGCCCGTGGTGGTCGCCGGCACACGCACTAGCACATCCCGCGAAGTCCCGAAGTGCTGCACCACTATATCGTCAAAACCGTTTTTCCCCAGGTCATCACGAATTTGCCCGACACTCGCGGCATCCTTGTAGCTCAATTCGATCACCGTGCCGCCGGTGAAATCGAGGCCGAAATTCAGCCCACGCACAAACAGACTGATGATGGTAGCGGTGATAAGAATCGCCGAGATGGCAATCGGGATGTATCGCGTCCCGATAAAATCGAAATGGGTTTGTCGGTGGAAAAATTCCATGCTGCTATACCAGAAGTTTCTTTACCCGGCGACCGCCGTAGGTCAGGTTGGCCAGTGCGCGCGTAACCATGATTGCCGTAAACATGGACGTCAAAATGCCGATGCTCAGGGTAATTGCAAACCCCTTGATCGGGCCGGTGCCGAAATTGAACAACATGACCGCCGCGATTAGCGTGGTGATGTTGGCATCGGCAATCGTCCCAAAGGCCTTTGCATAGCCGGCATGAATACTTGCCTGGGGCGTGCTGCCGTTGCGCAGTTCTTCACGAATCCGTTCGTAGATGAGCACGTTCGCATCCACCGCCATGCCGACGGTCAGAAGCATGCCGGCCACGCCTGGCAGGGTCAGGGTCGCCTGGAACAGGGAAAGAACCGCGACGATCAGGACCAGGTTCAGGGCCAGCGCGACATTGGCAAATACGCCGAATACGCGGTAGTACAGCAGCATGAACAGGATCACAGCGACGAAACCTATGATGATGGACCGCAACCCCTGATCGATATTCTCCTGACCGAGGCTGGGCCCGATGGTCCGTTCCTCGACGATGGAGATCGGCGCCGCCAGCGCGCCTGCGCGCAGCAACAGCGCGATGTCGTTGGCCTCGTCGAAACTTTCCAGGCCCTCAATCTGGAATCGCTTGCCCAGCTGTTGCTTGATCACGGGGGCCGTAATCACCTGCTCGATCTTCTGTCGCACCTGAACCGGATTGCCCTTGTCATCCAGCACCGGATTGCCCTTGTCATCCAGCTTCGTCTTCGACCGGGTCTCTACGTAGATAACTGCCATGCGCTTGTTGATGTTCTCGCCGGTCACGCGCTGATTGATGGCCGCGCCACGGGAATCCAGGGTAATGGACACGATCGGCTGGTTACTTCTGCTGTCCACGCTCGGCGAAGCGTTCTCGATATTGTCGCCGGAATAGATCAACTGATCCTTGATCAGGTAGGGTCGGCCATCGCGGTCCCTGTAGATCCTGTCTCCCGGTGGCACCGCCCCGGCCAGGGCCGCCTGCACATCATGTTCCTCGTCCACCAGTTTCACTTCCAGGGTCGCAACTCGACCAATGATCTCCTTGGCCTTGGCGGTATCCTGCACGCCCGGCAATTCGACCACGATGCGGTCCTCGCCCTGCTGCTGGACAATCGGCTCGGCCACGCCCAACTCATTCACGCGGTTGCGCAAGGAGGTCATGTTCTGCTCCAGGGCCTGCCGGCGTTTCTGGACCAGGGATTCCTGGCTGATGGTGGCAACCAGGTTAAAGCTTCGGTCCCCCTGGGTATCCGCCAGTTTCAGATCGCGCTCTTCCTTTTCAATTTCCGCGCGGCCCTTGTTGCGCTCCGCTTCATCGCGGAAGCGGATCTCTATACCGTGTCCGGGGCGGTTGATGACCGTGAGATAGCGGATGTGGTTCTCACGCAGAATGCGGCGGATGTCCCCCGTATAGCTCTGCTCGGCCTTCTTCACGACGGCGTCCATGTCCACCTGCATAAGAAAGTGGACGCCACCGCGAAGATCGAGCCCGAGATACATGGGCCGCGCGGCAATCGCACTGAGCCAATGGGGAGTCGCCGGGAGCAGATTGATCGCGACCGTATAGCCGTCCCCCAACTCCCGTTGCACGATATCCCGCGCCTTGAGCTGGGTATCGGTGTCAGCGAAACGTACGAGGATGTTCTTTCCGTCCATCACCATGGACCGGATTGCCAGCTTGCGTTCATCCAGCGCACGGTGCACCTGTGACATCACCGACTGGTCGATGGGCGCATTCCGCTTGGCCGACACCTGGATCGCGGGGTCCTCGCCAAACAGATTGGGCACGGCGTACAGCGCACCAAGAAGGACCACTGCCAGGATCAGCAGGTATTTCCAGAGGGGATATCTATTCATGCTGCGGAACAGCCGGGCGTCAGGCCGACTTGATAGTTCCCTTGGGCATGACCGCCTGGATCATCTGGCGCTGCACCTTGATGTTCACGTTCTGCGCGACTTCTAGGGTGACAAAGACCTCGCCGACCTCGATGACGCGACCCAACGTTCCTCCGCTGGTCACGACTTCATCGCCCTTCTGCAGGGCCGCCACCATGGAACGGTGCTCCTTGGCGCGCTTGGTTTGTGGACGAATGAGCAGGAAATAGAACAACCCGAACAGGATGACCAGGGGAAGCAACTGCACCAGACCGGTCGCGCCCGACGCGCCACCGCCACCCTGAGCCATGGCTTCGGGGATAAAAGGAGGAAATAGACTGTACATAATCAACCGTGATCGTGTTTGTTGGAAAGGGCTCCCGCGTCCGGAATGCGCTTGCATCCCCGTGGCGCGAAACGGGGGCGCATTATCGCATCACTGTGTCCCGCGCGCCACGCCCGATTTTCGTTATTTGACGGCTTTGTTACGCCCGCCGGCGATAGAAATCGGCGGCAAAATCGTCCAGGGTCCCGGTCTCGATGGCCCCACGCAGACCGGCCATGAGCTGCTGATAATAGAATAGGTTGTGCAACGTGCTCAGGCGCGCCCCCAGGATTTCGTTGCAGCGGGACAGGTGGCGCAGGTAGGCGCGACTGTAGTTTCGACACGTGTAGCAGCCGCACTCGGGGTCCACAGGATCCGTATCGGTCTCGTAACGGCTGTTGCGGATCTTTACCGTGCCCGCATGGGTAAACAACCAGCCATTACGTGCGTTCCGCGTCGGCATCACGCAATCGAACATGTCCACGCCTCGCCGAACCGCCTCCACGATATCTTCCGGCGTACCCACGCCCATGAGATAACGCGGATGATCCGTCGGCATGGCCGGCGCCAGGGTATCCAGCACGCGGATCATTTCTTCCTTGGGCTCACCCACCGACAAGCCGCCAATGGCATAGCCGTCGAATCCGATTCGCGTCAGTTCCGCCAACGACTGCACCCGAAGATTCTCATACATTCCGCCCTGGACAATGCCGAACAGGGCCGCGGGATTGCCACCGTGGGCCATCTTGCTCCGCTCGGCCCAACGCACGGACAGTTCCATCGAAGATCGCGCCTCTTCCTCCGTCGCCGGCCAGGGCGTGCATTCATCGAACACCATTACCACGTCCGATCCCAGCGCGTGCTGGACCGCGATGGATTCTTCCGGGCCCAGAAACACCGGGCTACCGTTCACCGGAGACTGGAAATGCACACCCTCCTCCGTGAGCTTGCGCAGCTTGCCCAGGCTCCAAACCTGAAACCCGCCGGAGTCGGTCAGGATGGGTCCGTCCCAGTGCATGAAGTCGTGCAGATCGCCATGGGCCGCAATCACGTCCACGCCGGGACGCAGCATCAAATGGAAGGTGTTGCCGAGAACGATCTCCGCGCCAACTTCACGCAATTCTTCCGGCGTCATGGCCTTGACCGTGCCGTAGGTGCCGACGGGCATGAACGCGGGCGTCTGCACCAGGCCGCGATCGAAGTGGAGCTCCCCGCGGCGGGCAATGCCATCGTTCGCCAGCAGGCGAAACTTCATTGTCCTTGCTCCGGATTCGCCGGAGTCACGAACATCGCATCCCCGTAGCTGAAAAATCGATAGCCGTGTTCGACCGCGTGGCGATATGCATCAAGCACTGCGGTGCGACCGGCGAAGGCACAGACCAGCATCAACAAAGTGGATTCCGGCAAATGGAAATTGGTGATCATGGCATCGACCGCGCGAAAAACGAAACCGGGAAAGATGAAGATATCGGTCTCCCCCGTGTATGGCCTCAAGCCGTCGTCGCCGGCGACGCTTTCCAGGGCCCGGACGACGGTGGTACCGACCGCGATCACGCGCCGCCCTTCCGCGCGCGCACGATTGATGGCCTCGCAGGCCCGCTCCCACACTTCGCTGATCTCGCTGTGCATCTGATGCTGGTCGATTTCATCCACGCGCATGGGCTGGAAGGTCCCGGCACCAACATGCAGGGTGATGAAGACACGTTCAACACCCATCCGCTCCAGGACCGCAAGAAGCTCCGCATCGAAATGAAGTCCCGCCGTGGGTGCCGCCACCGCGCCCGGCGCCCGGGCATAGACGGTCTGGTAGCGGTCCCGGTCTTCCGGTGTCTCCGAATCGGTGCGCTGAATGTAGGGCGGTAGCGGGGTATGACCGATGCGCTCGAGAATGCCGAGCAGGGGTTCCTCGCTTTCGAACACGAGCTCGAAGAACTCCCCCTGCCGCCCCTCGACCCGGGCCCGAACTTCGTCCGCCAGGATCAGATCCATTCCCGGCCGGGGCGGCTTGCTCGCACGGACCTGGGCCAGCAGACGATGGGTGTCCAGGATCCGCTCTACCAGGACCTCCACCTGCCCCCCGCTCTCCTTGCGTCCCAGCAGGCGCGCCGGCACCACCCGGGTGTCGTTCATGACCAGCAGATCACCGGGGCGCAACAGATCCGGCAGGGCCGTAAACCGCCGATCGTCCATTGCACCCGTTGCCCCGTCCAGGACCAGCAACCGACTGCCGCTGCGCACCGGGGCGGGCGCCTGGGCAATGCGCTCCGGTGGCAGTTCGTACCAGAAATCGGATTTCTTCATAGCGGGTGGAGACTGGTGCACGAATGGGTTCCAGGGCCCGCCGCCGGGCCGTTGCCATCATACCGCGGGATCGGTTTATAATTCCGCCCCTCACCTTGCCGGGGTGGCGGAACTGGTAGACGCGCCGGACTCAAAATCCGGTGGTGGTGACACCGTGTCGGTTCGAGTCCGACCCTCGGTACCAACTCTTTCCCTTTAATCGAGCACCAACCGAAAGGCGACCAGGCGCGCCGGTTTGTCGCGTGGATTCTGTGATTCGGATTGGGAAGACGGGGAGAGGTGTTTCAGGCGGCCTGTACGGGGATGGCGTTGCGGGTGTGGCTTACGCGATTTTTCTCGTCTACGTATACCAGCCGCGGTTTGAAATTCACCAGATCCTTTTCATCCACGTTGGCGTAGCTGCAGATGATGACCACGTCGCCGGGGTTTGCCTTGTGCGCGGCGGCACCGTTGACGGAAATCGTACCCGAACCCTCCTGGGCGCGAATAGCATAGGTCGTAAAACGCTCACCATTGGTGACGTTGTAAACCTCGATGCGCTCATACTCATGGATGTCCGCCGCCTCCAGCAGGCGTTCGTCGATCGCCACCGAGCCCTCGTAATCCAGTTCGGACCGGGTGACGGTGGCGCGATGGAGCTTGGCCTTGAGCATGGTACGTTGCATAAGTAATTGATTCCCCGAGTATCGCTGCCATTATCCCGGTTTCGGCGGCGTGGTTCAATTCAGCGACACCTCAATATTGTCAATGAGGCGCGCCTTGCCCAGCCAGGCCGCGGCAAGAATCACCAGATCACGATCCCCGGATTCGGGTGGCGCCAGATCGTGTTGCCGACGGATACTGAAATAATCGGGGCGAAACCCCGCTTTCGCAAGCGCATCGGCTGACTCGATTTCGATCTCCGTGAATGGTACCGCTTTCTGGCTGTGCACAAGGGTGTTCGCCGCCGCCTTGAGGGTACTCGCCAACACAGGCGCGATTCCCCGCTCCTCGGCTGTCAGATATTTGTTTCGCGAACTCAGGGCCAGGCCATCGGCTTCACGTACGGTTTCATCTGCCACGATTTCCACGGGTATTGCGAGATCGGAAACCATGCGCCGAATGATGAGACACTGCTGATAGTCCTTTTTTCCGAACAAGGCGACATCAGGCTGCACCAGATTGAACAAGCGGTTGACCACGGTTGCCACGCCGCGGAAATGCCCGGGTCGATCGGCGCCACACAGGATGTCACTCAGACCGGGAACCTCGACAAAGGTCATGGTCTTCAGGGGCCGCGGGTACATATCCTGTTCCTCCGGCAGGAACACCAGGTCGACCTTCTCCGATGCCAGGGCCTGCAGATCCTGCTCCGGTGTGCGCGGATACGCCGCCAGATCGTCGGCCCGATCGAACTGCATAGGATTGACAAAAATACTGACGACGACCACGTCTCCGTGACGGCGGGCGGCCCGCACCAGGGCCAGATGGCCGGCGTGCAGATTGCCCATGGTGGGCACGAAGGCGATGCGCTTGCCCGAGTCGCGCCAACGCCGGATCGACTGGCGCAGTGCGTCGATCGTGTGTGCCGTGATCATGAATGGGGCTTCCTAGAAACTGTGTTCCGCCGCGGGAAACGTACCGCCCTTGACCGCATCGACGTAGGCCTTCAGGGCCTTGGCTACGGTGCCGTTCTCGCTGAGGAAGTCCTTGGCGAATTTCGGATGCGGACGCGGGTAGATACCGAGCATGTCGTACAGCACCAGCACCTGCCCGTCGCAGTCAGGGCCGGCGCCGATTCCGATGGTGGGAATCTCCAGATCCCGACTGATCTCTCCGGCCAGGACGGCCGGCATCGCCTCGAATACAATCAGACTCGCCCCCGCCTGCTGCAGGGCCAGGGCATCCTTGCGGATGCGGGCGGCCGAATCCTTGTCCTTGCCCTGCACGCGGTACCCGCCCATCTGATTGACCGACTGGGGCTGGAGGCCCACATGTCCGCACACGGGCACCCCGCGCTCGACCAGAAAGCGGACGGTCTCGGCCATTACCTCGCCGCCCTCCAGCTTGACCACCTGCGCCCCGCCCTCCTGCATGAGTCGACCGGCAGAACGCAGTGCCGTTTCGGGATTGACCTGGTAACTCATGAACGGCATATCACCGACAATCAGGGCCCGGTCAATCCCGCGGGCGACGCAACGGCAATGGTAGACCATATCGTCGAGGGTGACCGGGACGGTGCTGGTCTGGCCCTGCACAACATTTCCCAGGGAATCGCCCACCAGCGCGACATCCACACCGGCCGCGTCCAGGGCCGCGGCGAAGCTGTAGTCGTACGCCGTCAGGACGGCGATCTTCTCGCCCTCCCGCTTCATGCGAGCGAGGGTCGTGAGAGTCACCGCACTCATAGTTCGCTCACGATGGGATTGAAGAAGTGGCGCCCACTGCGAATCGAGCGGATCTGTTCCAGCAACAGGGTGAAGTCCTCATCCTTGTCGACGAAATTGACTTCCGAGGCATTGACCATCAGCAGCGGCGCATCGCGATAGTGATAGAAGAAGTCTGTATAGGCCTCGATCAGTCGCTGCAGGTAATCGCGATCGATCGCACGCTCGTAGCCGATCCCGCGCCGGTGCACCCGTTCCAATAGCACGTCGCCTGGGGCCTGCAGGTAGATCACGAGGTCCGGCACGGGCAACTGCAGCCGCAACTGTTCGTAGACCTGCTCGTAAAGCCGCAGCTCATCGGCATCCAGGTTGGCGCGGGCGAACATTGCATCCTTTTCGATCATGAAGTCGGACACATAACTCGGGCGAAACATATCCGTCTGCTTCAGGGTCTCGATCTGGCGAGCGCGCTGGAAAAGAAAGAACAGCTGGGTTGGCAAGGCATAGTGCTTGGGAGACTGGTAGAAGCGTTCCAGGAAGGGATTCTCCCCCGGCTGTTCGAGCAGCAATTCCTTGCCAAACACGTCCGCCAGCCGCCGCGCGAGGCTGGTCTTGCCAACACCGATCGGCCCTTCCACCACCACGTAGTCCAGCCGGCGCGAAGCCGCCTGTCGCTCACGGTCCGCTGCTGCTGTTGTTTGACCTGCCGACACCCACGTCCCCAGCCTAGGTTTGACTTGCCGGACCACGCCCCTGGGCATGACCCGAATCGAGTCGCTCAATTCGCTGGTCCCTGCACGCACGCATCAGTTCCGCCACCGGACCATGCCCCGGAACAGACAATTCCGGATTGAGTTCAAACAAAGGATACAGGACGAAGGCTCGTTCGTGGAGCCTGGGATGCGGCAGGCTCAGCCCTGCCGAACTCAGGACCCGGTCGTCGTACAGGAGCAGATCCAGATCAAGGGTGCGAGGTCCGTCGCGTAGGCCGTCCCTTCGACGACCGTGTTTCGCCTCGATTTGCAGCAGCCGCGCCAGCAGTTCCTCGGGCCCCAGCCCGGTCTCGATGCGGCAGACTGCGTTGAGAAAATCCGGCTGATCGGCAAGCCCGATCGGCCCGGTCCGGTACAAGGATGAACACTCGATCCCGTCCTCCGCCAGTTCTCCCAACTCGTTCATCGCCCGTTTGAGTTGCTGCAGCGGATCGTCGAGATTGCTGCCAAGACCGATGTAGGCCGTACTCACGATGGCTTTCTGCGGCGTGGACGGCGACGACGCCCGCCCCCGGAGGGGTGCAGCGCCCCCACCATGTCCCTGCGCCCGGCTGCGTCGACTTCCTGGAATCGGGTCCACCACTCGGCAAGTTCGGAATCTGCCTCACCGACTTCGGCGCGAAGCAGAAGAAAATCGTAGGCCGCGCGAAAACGCGCATGCTCCATGAGCGCAAAGGCCTGCTTTCCCCTTCGCCGCGCAAAGCGGCTTTGCAGCATCCAGATCTCCCGCGCCGGCCCGCTGAAGCGTCGCGGAATTGTCGTGCGCGAATGCTGCGCGTGCAGCACTTCGGCGATCGCGACCGCGCGCGCCTCGGCCGGGCGGCGGCCATCGGCCTCCAGCTCACTGGCCCGTTCAATCATGGGATACCAAAGCATGGCCGCGAACAGAAAGGCGGGAGTTACCGGCTTGCCCTCGTTCACCCGTTGATCGGTATTGGCCAGGGCCCTGGGAATCAGTACTGCGGGAAATCGATTGTGCTCGTGGGCAAGCGACCGCTCGGTCAAGGGAAACAGATAGGCAAACAGATCGTAGTGGCGCAGCAGTTCGAAGGTCTGAAGCGCCGCACCGCCGTGGAACAGTTTCAGGACCTCGTCGAACATCCGCGCTGCGGGAACCGGCTCCAGCAAACGCGCGCACGCCGCGATCGGTGCCTCGGCAGCAGGGTCGATCCGGAAACCAAGCTTGGCGGCAAAACGGACTGCGCGAAGCATGCGTACCGGGTCCTCCCGGTATCGCTCGTCGGCATCACCGATGACGCGTAACAGGCCACGACGCAGATCCTCGACACCGTTCACGTAATCGACGATGGAGTCGTCTCGTGCATTGTAGTACAGGGCATTGACGGTAAAGTCGCGCCGCACGGCGTCCTCTTCCTGCGTCCCGTACACATTGTCCCGAAGCAGGAGGCCGTCCTCGCTCTGCAGATCAGCCGATCCGCTGCCAGCGGCGGCCCGATAGGTGGCAACCTCGATGATTTCGCGGCCCATGCGGACATGTACCAGACGAAAACGCCGGCCGATGAGGCGCGCGCTGCGGAAGGTCTTGCGAATGGTTTCCGGCGAGGCATCCGTGACGACGTCAAAATCCTTGGGCTCGCGACCCAGGAGAAGATCGCGCACGCATCCACCGACCAGATAGCTGTCGAATCCCGCCTGTTTCAGGCCGTTGAGGACCTTCATGGCGCCGGGACTGATCTGGTCGCGGGAAATATTGTGATCGGATGCCGGAATGATGACCGGTGCGGTCAACGCCTAGTCCTTTTCGGTGGGAATGTGGTCAAGCCCTTGTTGTCTATTCTGGGACCGGACGTATAATACCACCGCTCTCCCGACCGGGGAGAGTTTCCCGACCCGATGCTCCCTTCGTCTAGTGGTTAGGACGCTGGCCTCTCACGCCGGTAACAGGGGTTCGAATCCCCTAGGGAGCGCCATCCGGGGCTCAAATTCACTTCCCTTCGACTTTTGCTAGCGGGCGGCGGCCTGTGCTCGCGGGGCCGCCGCGGCGGCTGCGGTGACATTCTGGATGTGATGCGCACGCCGAATCAACTCAGCCGTGCGCGTGAATCCGCCTTTCTCTGCGATGGACAGCGCCGTGGTGCCGTCGGACTTGCGCACGTCGTGTCGCGCGCCATGGTCGAGCAGCACCCTCACGATGTCCGAATAGCCCTTGGCCGCCGCCACCATCAGAGGGGTAGTGCCATTGACCGTGCGCACGTTCACGTTGGCACCGGCCTCGATCAGCGACTCCACCGTCGCCACCCGGCCGTTGACGATGGCATTGAACAGTGCCGCCGCGCCATGGGTGCTGCGTGCACCCTGCTTCTTCTCAGTACCGGTGGGCAGGCGCAGAAGGCGATTGGACAGGGACATCACCACCATGGCCACCAGGGCCAGCAACAGGATATTGGAATCAACGCCAAATTTGGCCGCCAGTTCCGCCGGCAGATTGGCGCCCATGGCGAGGATCGCTACCACCAGGAGGAGGGTGAATTTGAGATATCGGACCAGGGCCACGCCGACAATGCCGATCAGGCCCGCCAGGAGATAGCGCTGGTCGACGGCAATGTACTTGGCCCAGGTTTCCGGCGCATTGGCGCCCACGGCCAGAACCGCGACCAGGGTAACGATGATCCAGTCTTTGGAGGATTCCCTCAGGATAAACACGTGTGTCCTCTCTTTCGTTTGGTCCCGGAACGCCTCTAACAATGCGCCCGCCGATGCACGGAGTCCACCTACCCCGTGTTTGATAACCGTAAAGCAAATCCCGTACCAGGGCCACGACACGCCTGTGGCAGGGAAAAATACCGGAAAATGGAGGGGATCTACCCTGATATTGGCTCCCGGGGCTCGCCAGGCCCGTTCGCGCCGGTGCACGGGTGGTGACCCAGATGGGCACCCGCGCTGGCCGCTGAGCGGAGGCTTCACTAGACTAGATTTCGATGAACGAGGAACTGGAAAGCCGGCACACCGGAGTTGCAGACCTGATTGCCCACCCGGCCTGGGCAGCGCTGCTGGCGCTCACTGCACTGGGATTCGGGTATCTGGGCCTGGGATTGCCTCAGCACTACTATCAGCCGCTGTTTGCCGCAATCACCCTCGCCCTTCTATGGCGTCACGGCATCATTGAGTTGCCGCGCAACCCCTGGCGATGGCTACTGTTTGTGCTGTACTACCTGGTCCTGTGCCTGATGTACAAACTGCTGATCGGAGGCGGGATCAACACGCCGTTCTCCTGGCTCAAGGTTCCGACCCTGGAGTTCGGCTCCCAGTCTGGAGACGCGCCCTGGTACCAGCAGGTGGTCCCGACCCTGAACATCAAGCTGGTGGGCGTTGCCCACATCAGCGACTGGCAAATCGATATCACGAAGATCCAGACCCTGTTGCTGGTCACCACCTTGATGGCGGCCATGCTGCGCTTCCAGCCCTTTGCGTCGCTGACCGCGCTGGCACTGCTGGTGGTCTCCATCCCCACCTTCATTCACTTCAACTGGGACTGGGTAATGTTGTTCCTGATCTGCGGGACGGCGGCATTCTATATGCAGTCAGGCGCGGCCCATTCCGCCGACCGCAGACGCCGGGCTAGACGGGAAGCCGACGCCTGAGCCAATCCGCAATATCGTCGATTTCCCGGGGACAAACGCTGTGCCCCATGGGATAGTCATGCCACTCCACCTCGGCACCAAGCTTCTGCAAGCGGTCCCGGGCCTCCTGGCCGCGGGCGTACGGGACCAGCGGATCGTCGCGCCCATGCCCCATGAATACATGCAGTCCGACAGGATTTCGGGATACATCGAAATCCACCATCCAGCACGACATGGCGATCACCCCTGCCGGGTACCATGGCAACTGCAGGGCCGTATACAGTGCCAGTACTCCGCCTTGTGAGAATCCGGCAATGACAATGCGCTCGCGGGCGATTCCACGGGTATGCTCGGCGTCGACGAGCGCCATTACCCGTGATGCGGATCGTTGAAGGTCGTCCCGGTTCTCCTCGAAACCGCCGGCAACCGGGGCCATGTCGTACCAGGCGCGCATGACCATGCCTGCGTTGACCGTAACCGGCCGCTTCGGCGCGTGCGGAAAGATGAATCGCACACCCAGATCCCGGGGAAGACCCAGTTCCGGCACAATGGGTTCGAAGTCATGACCATCAGCCCCCAGGCCATGCAACCAGATCACGCTGGCATCACAATCCGGCCGCGTTTCGACGACGACCGGCGCATCGGCATTGCTTCGCTCCATGGGGGCTTCCCGGGGACACCATGGCAGGGACGGAATAATAAGATAACATCGACCCGCACTGGATTCAGGTCGATTCCACCGAACTCAAAACGATGACCGCCGTACCCAAAACCCTCGCACCCCGCACCCCGGCGAGGGCCACTGCCTGGCTGGTCGGCGTGGTTACTCTACTGCACCTGATCGTCGCGGGCCGGGTCGAACTCGGTGCCGATGAGGCCCACTATGCGCTCTACGGGCTGCACCTCGCGTGGAGTTATTTTGACCATCCGCCAATGGTGGGATGGCTGCAGGCCCTGGTCCTGCCGTTTTCGCAATCGGACTTCGCCTTGCGCCTCATGCCCGCTGTACTTCTGGTCGCCAGCAGTACGGTTCTGTATCGCCTGACCCGCACGATTTTTCCCGACGACTCGCCATGGCTGGGATTTGCCGCGGTAGCGGTGCTCCACAGCAGTATTGCCCTCAACACCATGGGCATCATGATGTTGCCGGAAGATCCGCTGCTGTTGTTCGGATTGCTCTCGGTGTCGAGCCTGTACCACGCGGTTCACAAGCCCGCCCTGTCCCGCTGGTTGCTCCTGGGCCTGTTCATGGGGCTGGCCGGCCTTTCGAAATACACGGCCATCGCGCTGGTTCCGACGGTACTGCTCTACCTGCAGTGGGAGAGGAAATGGACCCTGATCCGAACGCCGGGGCCCTGGATCGCGGCACTGGTCGGCGCGATCCTCGTATGCCCGGTATTCATCTGGAATGCACAGCACGACTGGATCTCTCTTGCCTTCCAGTGGCACCACGGAACCGGCGGTACACACTGGAAGATTTCGCGCATGCTCCAATCCCAGGCAGCACAACTGCTGGCCTATGGGCCCGGGCTCTATATCTTCGGCTACGTCGCCGTTGCAAGCGGGCTGCGAAAACGCACCGATCATGGCACCCGCCTCCTGCTTTCCCTGTCTCTGCCTCTACTGGTGCTGTTCGCCTGGAGTTCCGGCAAGACCGCCACGCTCCCCCACTGGACCGCACTTGCGTGGGCCGGCCTTGCGCCCCTGGTTGCGCGCCTTGTCTTCCGTCATTGGCGACACTTCGCCTGGCGACTGGGCGTGGCAGCTTCACTGCTGTACAGCGTTGGTCTGATCCTGGTCCTGCACAGCCTGCTGTTTACGCCCTGGTTGAGAATGCCGCCCTACGCCAACCCGCTGGCGGAGGTCTATGGCTGGCAGGCGGCAGCGAAACGGGCGCTGGCCCTGCGACAGGAAATGGAAAGGACACCGGGTTCGAAACCCGTACTCTTCACCGGATACTGGACCGAGGCTGCGCGCCTGGCGTGGTACGCACGCCCGCAGCGCCTGGTCGTCACAGACCGTCGCTACGATCAATTCGACCTGTGGTTTGGCTCCCCCCGCAAGGGGGCCCGGGGAATCTTCATCGCCACCCGGCGCTGGCACCATGGACCACGCACCGAAGGGCCCAACAGTTTTGCGCGCTGCGTTCGGGTGGATCACCTCGATATCGTGGTCCACGGGCGCGCATTCAACACCTTCACGTTCTACCGCTGCAGCGGCTACGGACAGCACGCACCGTAGTCTCAGGACTCATCCAAACCGGTAACGGGAGCCACTGGCGCCACAATGGCCGGAAAGCGCAAACGATGCAGCCACCAGGCGCTGGCGCCCAACAGCCCGCCCCAAACCCAGCCGAAAAGCACGTCAAAGGGATAGTGGGCGCCGACATATATCCGGGATACGCCGACAGCCAGCGCCAGAACAACAAGAAACGGCAGCGCCCGTCGATAGAACAGGCCGGCATAAAGGGCCAGCGCCGACATATTGATGGCGTGGTTGGAGGGAAAGCCGCTGCTGTGCCCGCACCCCACCAGCATTCGAACACCGGAAAGATCCGCACACGGACGTGGCACGTGGAAGATGTGTTTGAGAATCGCCCCGGTGGCGTCCGTAAACACGATCAACAGAATCACACCGACGACCAGGTGCGTTCCACGGGGACGTCCACGTGTCAGCAGCCATGCCGCCGCCGCCAGGGCCGGCACCACGGCCGTATCGGGATTGGACAAGGCGCGCATGAACGCGTCCAGCCAGGCATAGTGATGGCCGCTGTCCTGATTGATCCAGAAAAAGACGTTCCGATTCAGTTCATGCAGCATGGCTGGCGATGCAATCGCGTCAACGCGATACAGGCACGTAGATTCCGTACCACCGCGGGTACTCCGGGGCGATGAGCTCCACTTCCCGATCCTTCTTCCACTCACCATCCTTCGACAGGGATATGCGATCGGGCAAGTCCCCGGGATGGCGGGCGTAGTTTATATAAACGCAGAACGGTCGCCCGTCATCGTATCGACCGTCCTGGTTCCAGATGGTGTGCTGATTCATACGCGCGCCGGTACGCACCACGACCGCCTGAACATCGTCGAGTTGCAGTGAAATCTCCGCGGCCAGGGTATGCCGGCGAAGCAGTATCCGGCAATCTCCTGCCTGTTTCTGTTTGGTGTAGACCTCGCGCACGGCGGCGCCGAGCTTGGGCCAGCCATAGGTAAACGTGATCTGCGTATTCCTTGGCAGGATATCTATGCCGGCGTTGATTGCACCCAGCGGATAGCGCGTGAGGTTCACAATCACGAATGAAACCAGACAGGTCGTGATTATGACGGCGACAGACCTGGTCCGCGCGCGGCTCGAGGCGTTCGCAAGCCAGTTCGACAACGCGCCCCCCAACAGGATGGAGCCAGGAAGATAGGCCATCGCGGGCCAGTTCGCGCCGGGAACTGCGGCCAGCCCGGTCGCGGCGAAAAACAACAAGGGCACGGCGAATCCGGCGATCAACAGGGCACGAGCGAATCCGTCAGCAACCTGCCGCCGGGACTGCACGACGGCAAACACCATGGCAATCCAGGTCCAGGGCAGGACCGCCGCCATCTGCGTCACCAAGTAGGCCGACAGGTTATAGCCCCACGAACGGGCGTGGCTGGTCACGCCGTGATGCAACTGGAAGCGGAATGAAATCCAGTCGTGCTGGTAATTCCACAGGACCACCGGGAGAAACAGCAACGCCGCCAGGATCCCGGCCAACCACGGCCAGGGACGCCTGAGCTCCTTGCGGCCGGACGCGGAAAAGATCAGCGCCAGGAATACCGTAGGTGGCAGAAAGACTCCGTTGTATTTGCTCAGCAAGGCCGCACCACTCGCCAGACCGGCATACACCCAAAGGTCCCAACGGCCCAGCGTATGGGCCCGGTAGACCAGTTCCAGGGCAAGTGCCGTAAACAGCATCAGCGGGGCATCGGGTGTGACGATGTGAAATCCGATCTGCGTCAGGGGCAGGCTGGCGAATACGAGCACCGCGTACAGACCGGAGGCGACAGAGTCGGGGTAAATCGCGCGGGCCAATCGGTAAACCACCGTGGCCGACACGAACCACGCAAACACCGCGGGCAGGCGCAGTGACCATGCGTGGTCCCCCAGGATGGAGGTGAACAGGCGAATGGTCCAGGCCACCCCCGGGGGGTGATCGAAATAGCTCCAGGCAAGACGCTGCGACCAGACCCAGTAGTAGGCCTCGTCCGTGTGTACTCCCACGAGCAGCCAGCCGACGAGGTTACCAAGCACAAAAAGCAGGATCAGGATCGCTGCCCAGGGAGCGGGACGAACAAAGGTCAGAATCTTTTCGCGAAGCTCAGTCACGTGGGGATCCAAAGCCGGTTGGGCCAGAAATTTGTTTCCCGTATAATCGGCGAGCCCTGCGCCCTGCCCAATACGGTCTGTGGCCCGTTCGGAGGCACCCGATGGAGTTCCGATGGAACGAACCGGGGACCCGCCCAACGCCACAGCGCGGGCTACTATACCAGAGCCACGCACGAATACTTAGGAAGCTCCCAACGCCGGATCCCTGTCGCCCGACCTCGACCCGCTCAGCGCGCCCAACATGACCTCGCACGTAATAAAGATTCTGGTATCTATCGGACTGCTTGCCCTGATCGCCTACCATGTGGACCTGCGTGAGGTTTTTGGCATCATCTCCCACAGCAATCCGTGGCTGTTGCTTCCGGCATTGCTGCTCCAGATCGCCAGTTTTCTGCTGGCCGCGTTTCGCTGGCACATGATTATGCGCGCACTGGACTTTGATGCCGGGCTCCCGTTTTTTGTCCGCAGCTATCTCAAGGGCACCTTCTTCAACCAGGCGCTGCCGACCAGTATTGGCGGCGATGCCCTGCGGGTGCTCGAAGCCGGACGCCTGGGTCGAGGCAAGCGCGAGTCGTTCTACGGCGTGTTCATCGATCGCATCATTGGTCTGGTCGGCCTGCTGGTGCTGAATCTTGCCGCCGTCAGTTACCACCCCTTGCTGTTGCAGGTCCGGCCGGAAATACACTATGTCATCGTCGGCATCGCCGTGCTGGGGATCGTCGGTATGATCGTGCTGGCCTTTCTTGGCAAACTCCACTGGCTGTCGCGAAACCGGATCACCCGCCTGTTGTTCGACTTGTCGAACCGCGTCCGCACGGTCTACCACAACTTTGCGTCCGTCAGCGAACAGCTTGTCCTGTCGGTCCTCATCCATCTGCTGGCCATGCTGGCAATTTTTCTGGTCGGACTGAGCGTGGGACTGGACTACAGCCTGTTCGTGTACCTGGTCATCGTTCCGCCCGTTATCCTGCTGACGATTATTCCGATTTCCCTCGCCGGCTGGGGTGTGCGTGAAGGCGCAATGATCGGCCTGTTTACGCTGATCGGGGCACAAAGAGCGACGGTCCTATCCATGTCGGTACTCTATGGCCTGCTGCTGATCGTGGCATCCATGCCCGGCATGTATTATTTTCTTCTCGCACGGCACAAGAAGGAAGTTGCCCAATGAACGTCGACCGGATGCGCAAGATCGACTACTACGCCGGCGTGCCGCTCACCTTTTTCGCTACGCTCCTGGTCCGCGGTATCGGTCTGGTGATTCGGCGAGCCCGGGTCAAACCGAAGAATGTGCTGTTGATTGAGCTGTCTGAAATGGGCAGCGCGATTCTGGTCGATCCGGCAATGCAAAAACTCAAACGCGAGGCCGATGCAAACCTGTTCTTCTGCATTTTCGCCTCGAACAAGCCCAGCCTCGAACTGCTGGGGACTGTGCCTGATGAAAATATCTTCACCATCCGCGAGAAGAGCATCGCCACCCTCGCGTTGGACAGTCTTCGCTTCCTGTTCTGGACCCGGCGCCGCAAGATCGACACGGTCATGGACCTCGAACTGTTCTCGCGCTATACCGCCCTGCTCACCGGTCTCTCGGGCGCGCGCAACCGCGTCGGCTACTACGGGTTTCACAACGAGGGATTGTATCGCGGCGAAATGTTGACCCATCGCGTGGCCTACAACCCGCACCAGCATATCGCCCGCAACTTCATCGCACTGGTCAATGCCTCCCTTGCGGAAAATCCGGAAACGCCATACTCCAAGACCCGTATCGACGACGACGAGATCGTCCTGCGCACGGTCGAGGTACCCGAGAACGAAAAGCAGCAGATGCGCGAAAAGATTCATGCAGAATTCCCGCAATTCGATGCCGCGCGGCAGCGGGTGGTACTGATCAACCCAAATGCCTCGGAGCTCCTGCCGCAAAGACGGTGGATGCCGGACCGCTATGTGGAACTTGCGCAACGTATCCTGGATCGCTTTCCCGACGTCTTGCTACTCCTGACCGGTGCGCCTTCGGAGCGGGATGAGGCTGACGATCTGCGCCGCCGCATCGATCGGGATCGATGCGTCAACTTCGCCGGCCGCCTGAAATTGAAGGAACTGCCGACGCTCTACTCCGTGTCCCGGCTGATGGTCACGAACGATTCGGGGCCCGGCCACTTCTCATCCATCACCCCTTTGCGAACCTTCGTCCTCTTCGGCCCGGAAACACCCGCCTTGTACGGGTCTCTCGGGAACTCGACACCGATCTACGCCGGCCTCGCCTGCTCGCCATGCGTGAGTGCCGCAAACCACCGCAAGACCGCCTGCACCGACAATGTCTGTCTGCAGGCCATCACCGTGGACCAGGTGTTCGCGGAAGTCGAGGCCGAGCTGGCCGGCTAGCGATCAGCCCCGCGGATGATGTTCCGCATGCAACTGACGCAATCGTTCACGCGCGACGTGGGTATAGATCTGGGTCGTGGAAAGATCGGCGTGTCCAAGCAACATCTGCACTGTGCGCAGGTCCGCGCCATGATTCACAAGGTGAGTGGCGAAGGCGTGACGCAGGGTATGCGGTGAAATGGAGGAGCGGATTCCCGCCGCTCGCGCGTAACGCTTAATGTTGTGCCAGAAGGCCTGACGCGTCATGGCCGTACCCCGGTTTCCCGGAAACAGGGCGTCAGTGCTGGCCCCCCGCAACAACTCCCCCCGGGCCGACTCCAGGTATTCCTGCAGGCGGTCCACCGCCTCCTCGCCCAGGGGCACCAGCCTTTCCTTGTTCCCCTTGCCGGTCACCTTGACCACACCCTGGTCCAGCCGCAGCTGCCCGAGTCTCAGGCTGACGAGCTCGGATACGCGCAGGCCGGTCGCATACAGCAGTTCAAGCATGGCGCGGTCGCGCACGCCGGAAGCCTTTTCCGCATCCGGTGTCTCCAGCAGACGCTCCACCTCTTCCTCGCTCAGACTCTTGGGCAGCGGCCGCCCAAGCCGGGGAGACTCCAACTGTACGGTCGGATCCCGGGTGCACTGGCCTTCTCTCACCCGATACCGGAAAAATCGCCGCAACGCCGATAGCTGACGGGCCGTGGTGCGTGGCTTTCGGCCATGCTGTACCGCGTGCGCAAGATAGGCCAGCAGGTGCTCCCGTTCCGCGTCGACCAGGGAAATTCCCTGTCCCTCCAGCCAGTTGGCCACCCTGACCAGATCGCTTCGATAGGCATCCAGGGTATTGCGACTCAGGCCGTGCTCCGCCCACAGCGCATCGACGAACACATCGATCGCTTCTTCACTTTCCGGTTTCATGCATCAACAGCCATCGTTTCATGCGTAAGGCACGACCGCCTGTGCTTCCCATATAGCCGCCATCTCCGTTTTGCCCCACCACGCGGTGACAGGGGATGACTATCGGGACCGGATTGGCGCGGCAGGCTGCGCCGATACTGCGTGGAGATGTCGCCAGCTTCCGTGCCAACTGGCCGTAGCTCACTTCATGACCCGGGCGGAGTCGACGCAAGGCCGAACGCACACGACCCTGAAAGGGCGTGGCGGCAGCCTGGAGAGGCAGCCGAAAGCGGAAGGACGAATCACGAAAGTAGGCCCGCAGCTGCCGTTGGACCTCCCGGGCCAGGGCGTTGCCCGGTTCTCGCAATTCCATGGTATCGGGTACCAGGTCGATTGCCAAAACGGCATGCGCGTCGGTGCGGATCCCCAAACGCCCGAACGGCGCGTCCACTACTGCGTCGTAGCCTTGCTCTTGACCAGCCATAGTTGCTGAATCTTACGCTCAATCAGGGCCCGTTGCTCCGGCTCCTGGGTAACGCGCAGGAGGGCCGTGAACACATTCCCTGCATCCTCGGCAAGACCGGCATTGGCCAATGCCTCGGCCGCGTGAAAGCGCGCGCTCTGCCCCCACAAGTCCTTGTCGCCGGCCGGACCCATGGCGGCGGAGCGCAGGTACAGTTCCGCCGCATCCTGATACTGGTCGAGGGCCGATTTGGAATCCGCCATCCAGTACAGGAGTTCGCGCCGGGTTTTCGTGTCGTCAACCCGGTCGTAGAGCGCCTGCAACAAACGGAACGCTTCCTTGTTTTCTTTCACCGCCTGAAGGTCAAACAGGACCTGGGTCACCCGATGCGCCAGCTTTGGGGGAAATTTCTCGCGCACCGAAATCAGCTTTTCCAGCAAGCCGGCCGCGGTCACGGGATCACCGGCGTACACCAGGGTACGGGCCCGGCGCAGAACCCACTGGTCCGCGTCCTCCCCCTCGGGCGGCTGCGCGAAATCCTTCATCAGCCGGGCCGCCTTTTTGATGTCATGGACCTTGAGGGCCTCGTTCACCAGCCGAACCCGAACACCGGCAGGGATTCGATCCAAGGACGCGAATCGCTCCGATTCCGTATACAGGGCCGTCACCACCAGGGTGCCCCCGGCGTCGTAAAGGGAATCCGTCAGCTTGCGATGGGAAAGGGCCTGAACGTCATGACTCGCTGCATTCAGGGCAAGGAATGCATACAGTGCGCGTGCCGTGACCGGGTCTTTTTTCTCCACGGCCTTGGCCTTGCGCAGCCAGGGTGCGTCGTCACCCACCAGAAGACGGTCGCGATTGCCAACCTGTTCGGCCAGTTTGGTGTAGGCCTGCCAAAGGTCGTCGGCCTTCACCGGGAAGAAAGACGCAAGGCTTCCGTGAACCGGCGGGAGAATCAGTGCATGCTCCAGCGCAAGAGCCCGCAGATGGGGATCCCCGGACCGCCTGGCCGCGTCGGCAAGCAGGGTCCATGCGCTGCGCCGGACGCCGCGGTCCAGTCGTTTGCGTTGGGCAAGCTTCACCAGCGCGCGGGTAATGGTGCGGGTCTTGTAGGCATGGGTCTGCAATGCAGCGTACAGGCGCAACAGTCGGGCCTCGTCCGTATCAACCCCGACCAGAACACGAAATGCCTCCGCGTCCCGCTGACTGCGCAACAACACCGTCGCCCTAAGGACCATCCAGGCATCGGGCGACTGGAAGGCGCTGGTGCAACGGGCCGATCGCCTGATCCCGGATCTGCCGCCGGAGTTCGTGAACTGGATTACCACCGAGGCCGCCCGGGCGGAGCTTTCCAGCGGCGACGGCGCCGGTGCCCGCCGCTTGCTGCGCCGCCGGTTGTGGCGCGCCGGGCCGTCGACGTCAGAAGACCGGGCGCGCTGGCGGCGCCTGGTGATTCGCAGCTACCTGGTCGACGACCGGGTCGATGACG
>JARRJV010000020.1 GCA_037388825.1 Acidiferrobacteraceae bacterium
GGCGCTGCTGGCCGCCTGTACCTCACTGTCTTCGTTCAGCGGCATGGGGTGCAGTCCCAACTCACGAAACAGTTTCTGGTCGACATCGGTCTCCGGGTTCGGTGTCGTCAACAGCCGGTCGCCGTAGAAAATGGAGTTGGCGCCGGCAAAGAAGCACAGGGCCTGCAGATGATCCGGCATCTCCTGTCGGCCGGCCGAGAGCCGGACCATGCTCCGCGGCAAGGCGATGCGGGCCACGGCAATGGTACGCACGAACTCCAGCGGCTCCAGCGCCGGGAGTCCCTCATCCGCTTTGCTAGCCAGGGGTGTGCCGGCGATGCGCACCAGGAGATTGATCGGCACACTTTCCGGTTGCGGATCAAGACCCGCCAGTTCGGCGATCAGGCCCGCACGCTGCCGACGCGACTCTCCCATTCCCACAATGCCACCGCAACATACCTTGATGCCGGCGTCGCGGACCTTGTTGAGGGTATCGAGACGATCGTCGTAACCATGGGTATGGATAATCTCGCCGTAGAAATCCGGCGCCGTGTCGAGATTGTGGTTGTAGTAGTCGAGCCCGGCCCCGGCCAGGCGCTCAGCCTGACCGTCCTTGAGCATCCCCAGGGTGGCGCAGGTCTCCAGCCCGAGGTCGCGCACCGCCCGGATCATGGCCTCCACCGCACCCAAATCCCGGTCCTTGGGACCGCGCCAGGCGGCGCCCATGCAAAACCGTGTGGCGCCGCGATCGCGCGCTTCCTTTGCCGCGACCAGCACGTCTTCCAGTGGCATCAGACCTTCATTTTCCACGCCCGTGTGGTAGCGCGCCGACTGCGAACAATACCCGCAATCCTCTGAGCACCCTCCGGTTTTGATCGACAGAAGCGTGCTGACCTGAACGGCATTGGGATCAAAATGCTCCCGGTGAACCGTCTGCTCCCCGAAGCTAGGGGAAGGCTCTACGCTTGTCAACCATGGACAGCGGTCCAGGTTGACGGAGACCTAGTTGCTGAAATTCTTGATGGTGTCGCCGTAATCGCCCGCCATGGAACGAAGGGTCGGAAGATCCAGCAGGGAAACATGGCGGCTCTCCACCTTGAGCAGACCTTCGTCCTGAAATCGCGAAAACAGGCGGCTGACCGTTTCCAGGGCCAGGCCCAGGTAGTCACCCAGATCCTGGCGCGACATGCTCAACATGAAGTCGGTCTCGGAGCGGCCCAGCCGGGCAAATCGGCGAGAGAAACTCAACAGGCAGGCCGCCAAACGCTCCTCGGCATTCATCTTGCCAAGCATGAGCAGCAACTCGCCGTCGGCCACAATTTCGCGACTGAGGATGCGAAACAGTTGGTGTTGTAGTCCGGGAATCTCGCGGGCGAGTTTCTCAAGGCCATCGAAGGGAATCTCGCAGACCTCGGCCGCCTCCAGGGCCACAGCATCGCAATGGTGACGGCTGGTACTGATCCCGTCCATACCCATCAACTCACCGGCCAGATGAAATCCGGTGATCTGTATGTCGCCGCCGAGGGAGATTTCGTAGGTCTTGGCGCTGCCCGATCTGAGGGCATAGAGAGAGCCCATGGGCTCGCCAATGCGGTAGAGGAAGTCACCCTTCTTGACCTTGTGGGTGCGTTTGACCGCCCTTTCCAGGGCGGCAAGATCCGTCTTTTCGAGACCAAGCGGGAGGCAGAGTTCGCGCAGAGAGCATTCCTCGCACGCCGCCTTGATCCGGCTCAAGTCGACAATATTCGCTCCTACTTCCCGTTTCATCGTCATGGGAACAACCTGTTTTCCGCGAGCCGAAGAGGGATTTGAACAATAATCGAGGCAAGAGTCTAGAGCACTGTGCAGGATTCTATGACACCCTGCACACGGAAATAGTCTTATGAGATGTGTGTCTTTTTTGGGTTAAATGACCCGGGAGTATTGCGCTTCCTGGCCCAGGTAGGCGTCGAACACCATGCAGACGTTCCGGATCAACAGCTTGCCCACTGGCAACACCTGGATCCTGTGGGCATCAACGTGCAACAGGCCATCACCGGCCATGGTGGCCAGCGTTTCCAGTTCCGGACCAAAATACTCGCCGAACCGAATTCCGAATTCCTGCTCGATATCCGCGTATTCGAGCCGGAAATGACAGATCAGCCGATTGATCACCGCGCGCCGAATCTGGTCGTCCGCCGACAGCTCCAGACCGCGGACAATGGGCAGGTGCCCGCTATCGATGGACGCATGGTATTCATCCAGGGTCCGCGCATTCTGGCTGTAGGTATTCGCGATGCGGCCGATCGCGGTGATCCCCATGGCCACCAGATCGCATTCCCCGTGAGTGGAGTAGCCCTGAAAGTTGCGTGTCAGGCTGCCATCGCGCTGGGCAACCGCAAGTTCGTCATCCGGGCGTGCGAAATGATCCATACCTATATAAACGTAGCCCGCGTCCGTCAGCATCTTGATGGTGGTCTTCAGGATTTCCAGTTTCGCCGACGGTGGGGGCAAATCTTCAGCGCGGATCCGTCGCTGTGGCTTGAACCGTTCGGGCAGGTGAGCGTAGTTGAATACCGACAGACGATCAGGGGACGCGGCGATGACCTGCTGCAGCGTGTTCGAGAAAGTAGCAACCGTCTGGAATGGCAAACCGTAGATCAGATCCATATTGATGGAACGAAATCCCAGGGTCCGCGCCCGCTCCAGCACTTCCAAGGTCTGCGGCCGGGGCTGAATCCGGTTGACCGCCTCCTGGACACGGGGGTCGAAATCCTGGACGCCCATACTGAGTCGATTGAATCCCAACTCGCGCAACAGCTCCAGGGTCCCGGGCCGAATCTCCCGCGGATCCACCTCCAGGGAATATTCCCCACGATCGTCATCGCGCAACGAGAAATGCCGCCGCGTCTGCTCCATGAGCGCGCGCATCTCGTCGTGACTGATGAAGGTGGGCGTGCCGCCACCCCAATGCAGCTGGTCCACCGTTCGGCTGTCGTCAAACAGGGCCGACTGTATTTCAATCTCCCGTGCCAGGCGATCGAGGTAGGGCGCGGCGCGAGTACGGTCCTTGGTCACAACCTTGTTGCAGGCACAGTAGTAACAAACCGTGTTGCAAAACGGGAGGTGGAAATAGAGGGACAGGGGACCGCCGGCTGCATTGCTGGCCGAAGCCGCCTTTCGGTAGTCTTCCTCCGTGAAGCGCTCATGGAACTGAACCGCCGTCGGATAGGAGGTATAGCGGGGACCGGTCGCATCGTACCGGCTAATCAACTCCGGATCGATCCGAACCGAATGCATGTCCTGCTTGTCATTGTCAGGCTTCAATATCGATTGCTCCCGGTACCGGGCCTCGGCCCGCTCGCGACTCCGGCGCTTCGCCTCGTAAATTGCAGATTCGGCGCATCCGACACACTTCGTTGCGGAACCGTTTCCCGATCGGAGCGCGACTAGTGCGATGGCGCGGGGCCGTATACCACGGCGGCAAATTCCACTCCCAAATCATCAGCAATCTGCTGGCACGCAGCCTTGTCAACATCCCCAACCCCCTCCATCGCCACCAGGGTCAACTTCGGCACGAATGCGCGGGCGCTGCGGGCGAACTCCAGAGCGGCCGAATGCGGATCGGCGAAACCACATTGGAAATACCGGTCGTACGTGGCCTGGTCGTGGACATTAAGAAACACCGCGAGCTGATCGACGCTTCCTTCCAGGTCAGGTGTGATATCACGCTGATAGACCACGTTTGCCAGCCCATCGGTTTCCAGGCTTACGTGGCCGCCGCGTTCGCGAACGCGGCGCGCGACCTCCAGAAAATCGTACAGGCGCAGCGTCGGCTCTCCGGGGCCACCAAAAACAATGTCGCGCCAGGAAGCCGGGTCTCCAATAGCATACAGGATTTCGTTGACGCTGGGTTCGCGTGGGAGCGGCCTGCCACCGCGTTTTTCGAGGAGTTGACTGAACTTGGCGGGCCAAAACCGACACTCCAGATTACTCCGTTGCGTAATCTGCAGATAACGCACACCATCCTGTGTAAACGCAAATTCCGTGACTGAAGTGTTGCGCTCATCCATAGGCTTGCATTGACATATAACTTCTCAACCCTCCCCGACGACACAGCCTAGAGAGTTGATTCGCTTTTCGTATTGACCCAAGTCAAGCGTCGGCGGTTCGGAGCCCGAACGAAGGCGCAAGCTGGAAACGAGTCTCGATATCAAACAGAGCATTTCAATTATTGTGGTTTTCCGTTTGCATGACTCGGGGTCAGGGCCGCGGCGGGCAGACAGCGACAAGGTCAAGGAAAATGTTCATACTCCGGCTGCTGGACTGGTACTGGCCGACCACGGTTTTTTTCCGGTACACAGCCATTGCCTGGACTGTTAAGACTTCGTAAATCAAGCACTCATTTTGCAGAAATACCGTGAGTACAGAGCCACTCATCGCGTGCCGCAAGCTGACCAAGCAGTTTCGCTCCGTGCTTGCCGTGGACGGTATCGATCTGGCCATTCCCGCCGGGAGTTGTTTCGGACTCCTGGGCCCCAATGGCGCGGGCAAGACGACGACCGTGGAAATGCTGGAAGGAATCGTCGACCCGACGCGTGGCGAGATCCGGTACAAGGGTGCAGCCCGCGACCGCCGCTTTCGCGATGAATCCGGAATCATGTTCCAGGCAACCGCCTTGCCCGAACACATTACGGCACTGGAGACGCTGAAGTTGTTCGCGGCACTATATCCCCATTCAGTTTCCCTGGAATCGGTCGTCGAGAACTGCAGCCTGGAGTCCTTCATCGACCGCGACAACCATCGTCTTTCCGGCGGACAGCGCCAACGCCTGCTGCTGGCCATCGCCCTCGTGAACGATCCCGTATTGCTATTCCTGGACGAGCCCACAACCGGACTGGATCCGCAGGCACGCCGAAATTTCTGGGACCTTGTGGAACGACTGAAGGATGCCGGCAAGACCATCGTGCTGACGACGCACTATATGGAAGAGGCCTACGTCCTGTGCGACGAAATCGCAATCATGGACCGCGGACGCATAGTGGCTCAGGGTACGCCCGAAACGCTGTTGGCACAGCACTTCAACGATGTGGTGCTTCAGTTGCCGCTGGACGACGTACCCACCGGCTTGCACGCGCAAGGCTTTGAGATAGTGTTCCGCAAGGACGCGGTGGAGATACTCAGCAAGGACGTAAACGAAACAATCCGTCACCTGCTGGACCAGGGAATCCCTCTGGGCAATCTGCAGATCCGCCGGCGAAGTCTTGAGGATCTGTTTCTCGAGGTGACCGGCCGGGAGTTGCGCGTATGAAGGCCGGGCACGTCGTCGCGGTGTTCATCGCCCGCAACAAGGAATTCTTTCGCGATCGCGCGGCATTAAGCTGGAACATCGTGTTTCCGGTGCTGATCGTTGCCGCGTTTGCATTTGTGTTTTCCGGCCCGCTGCCGGCGCAATACAAGGTTGGAGTCCTCGGCAAAGACAACCACCATCAGAGTGCCGGCCCGGAACTGTTGAAGCTCAAGTATCTCGACATCATTTCCTTCCCCAATCGCGCGGTTGGCGTACGCAAGGTGAAGCGGCACCAGATCGACATACTGATCGATCCGGCATCCCGTCGGTACTGGATCAACGATACCTCGCCCAAGGGGTATTTCCTTGAACGCCTGTTGCGGGAAGAGCCTCACAACGCCTATCAAAAGCAGACGGTGACGGGGCGCCCAATCCGCTATTCGGACTGGGTCGTGCCGGGCGTACTGGGCGTAAACATGATGTTCAGTGCCCTGTGGGGAATTGGCTACGTGATCGTGCGCTACCGCAAGAATGGCGTCCTCAAACGGCTGAAGGCGACGCCCCTTTCGGCGCTTGAGTTCCTGACGGCCCAGGTGCTGTCGCGCATGATCATTATTCTCGCCATCACGGCTTTCGTATTCTTTTCCACCTGGTGGCTCACGGGCTTCGCCATGTTCGGGTCCGTGCTGTCCCTGTTCGTGGTGTTTGCAGTCGGTGCCTTCAGCCTCGTCACCCTGGGACTGCTGGTCGCCACGCGCACCGCGACGGAAGAGCTCGCGGAAGGACTGTTAAACGTGGTCAGTTGGCCGATGATGCTGCTTTCCGGTGTCTGGTTTTCGCTCGATGGACTCAACCCGATCATCCAGAAGATCTCCCTCGCCTTCCCGCTTACCTATCTGGTGTCCGCGGCGCGTGCAATCATGGTCGACGGCGCCTCGCTGACCGATGTGATCCCGCAGCTCGTGGTTCTCGCGGCCATGAGTGTATTGTTCCTGCTCATCGGGGCCGTGACCTTTCGCTGGGAGTAGTGCGAGTGGCAACAAACAGGGATCGCGACGCGGTGTGCGAAGGCTGGGTGGTCTACATCCTGCTTTGCGGCGACGGCACCCTGTACACAGGCATCAGCAATGACCTTCCCCGGCGTCTGCGCGCGCACGATCTCGGCCGCACCGGTGCGCGCTACACACGTGGTCGCGGGCCGCTACGCCTGGTGTATGTCGAGGATGCCGAAGATCGAGGCACGGCCCTGCGCCGTGAGGCCGCGATCAAGCGTTTGTCGCGGCATGAGAAAAGTCGCCTTGCCCTGGCCGGCGCCCGCCGCCGGAAACTCGAGGGAATCGACCCGGCGGCCTTGCGGGAACTCCGTCGTAGCCTGCCCGGCTAGCCGCCGAATACCTTTTTCAGCAATTCCGTGGTGCGCGCAACGGGGTGCTCCCGAATCTGCTTTTCTTCCTGCGCAACAACATGGAACAAGCCATCCAGGGTACGTTCGGTTACGTACTGATCCAGATCGACGGCGCGCACACCCAGTTGCCGTGCGGTCGGGCCCGCGCGGTCCATCAACTTCTTGTAGGCGCTGGTCACGCCGGCCTTTGCCGTAGTCTGGCGAACGATGGGCAGGAACCGGCGCCCGAGTTCCTCGCCTGAATGCTTGCGCAGGTAGACGGTGGCGGCATCGTCCGGGCCACGCACGATCTTCACCGCATCGCGAACCGTCATGTGGGACACGGTATTTCGGATGACGTCAGCCGCCAGGGGAATGGCCTGTTCGGCGGCGCGATTGAGCGTACGCACGAATCGATCCGCGTAGCGTCCCTGGCCCAGGCGACGCAACAGGGAATCGACCGATCGCAGCTCCTTCGGCATCGGAACCCGCACCTCCGGATTCCTGAAAAAGCCGTCCTTCTTTCCCAGGGTCCGGATCGCCCGCTCCCCACCCTGCCCCAGGGCCTGCCGTATGGCCTGAGCCATTTCCTTCTCGCTCGGCTGTGAGGACGACTGCCCCAGGAGCCTTGACAGGTCCTGCCCAAGGTCGGCCCTTGCCCCGGACGGGGCCATCACGCCCATCAGGAACAGGCCCGCCAGGGCGAGGGCCCTGAATGTTGTTCTTTGTGACATGAAGTCTCCGCTGATCCAAAGGGCCACCGGAATCAGCATAGCCGCCGCCCGGCAGGAGGGGAACCGCGGCCCTGCCCGGGCGTCCCGCCGGGATGGACGTTGCAGGATAGCCGGCCAAGCGCCCCCATTTGCACGTAAAAAATTTGTAATTGCTAATGACTGGCGAGTCAGTTATATATTGGCGATGCTGAAATCCGTACACAACCACAGCGAAACCTGTCGCTGGCGGCGGCGCAAGGAGGCGCGCCCGGGCGAGATCATGGACGCCGCCCTGGAGCTGTTCGCGGAGCGTGGCTACGCCGCCACCCGCCTGACGGAAGTCGCCGCCCGGGCGGGGATCTCCAAGGGGACCCTGTACCTGTATTTCGACAGCAAGGAGGCCCTGTTCCAGGCCGTCATTCGCGAAATGATGGTGCCCCTCATGGAAAGCGCCGAGCGACAGGCCGGGGACTTCACCGGAGATACAACGGACTTGCTGCGGGACATGAGTTCATTTTGGGTGGACTGCATCATGAACTCCCGGCTGTCCGCCGTCCCCAAGCTCATTGTCTCCGAGGCCGGCAACTTTCCCGAGCTGGCGCGGTACTACAACGACCAGATCATCCGGCGCGGAACACGCCTGGCCATGCGCATCCTGGAGCGCGGCATCGAACGCGGGGAATTCAACGATTGCGACGTGCGCCATGTCGCACATGTAATTATTGCACCCATGGTGTTCTGCGCCATCTGGCAACATTCGCTGGCGCAGATCGATCCGGATGCATTCGAAATCGAACCGTACTTCGCAGCCCATTTGGATGTTGTCCTGCATGGACTCAAGGGAACGACTACCGATACAGCGGAAGACAAGACCAGTTCGAACCGTCAATGACAAAACTGCATCGCGGCGCCGGTTCGACCAACGCCAAAAGCAAAAAACAAAGGAAGCGATACGCCATGAAGCGAATCCATGTACTACTCCTGCTGGCCGGTCTTGGCCTCAGCGGTGGCGTCCGCGCCGCGGAACCGCTCACCCTGGGCCAGGCCCTGCAGAACGTGGTCGACACCTACCCGTCGCTCGAAGTTGCACACATGCAACTGCAGCGCGCGCAGCAGGACCGTTTGCAGGTCGAGAGCCAGTTGGGCTGGGTCCTCGGCGCCCAGCTCGGCGCCAGCCATGACCTGTCGCCACTCACCGGCACGCCAAGTGACAGTGCCAACCTGAGCACCAGCCTGAACCGCGGCCTCGCCTCCGGCGGTTCCGTGGGGATCACCGGAAGCTACAACTACGTAGACAGTTCCTTCAGCTTTCCCGGGCTACCCAATCCTTCGTACACCGGCCGCGTCGACCTGACCTTGCGCAAGCCCCTGGCCAGGGGTGCCGGCAACCCCGATTACAAACAGAGCCTGGTCTCCGCCGATGCCAGCGCGGCCATGGCCCATGCCAATGCCCGCGCCGCCCGCGACCAGATCGCGCAACAGACCATGTCCCTGTTTTACGGTGCCGCCCTGACCTGGGCACAGCTGCAGAACGCACGCGACGGCGTGCTTCGTGCCGAGCGCCTGAAGAAGTACGTACACAGCAATGCGCGCCTCGGCCTCGCCGAGGACAAGGACATCCTGCAAAGCGAGGCACAGCTGCGGGCGCAGTCCGCCCAGGTGGATGCGCTGCAGGCGGCCTGGGATTCGCAGCGGACCTCACTCAACCGACTCATGGGTCGTCCGGCGGACGAGGAATTCGTGCCGGTGCTCCCTCCAACGACCTCGGAACCAGACTCGGATGCGGATGCCGTGTACAAGCAGGCCCTGGCGTACAGCCCGGATCTGGCGCGGATTCAGGCCCAGGCAGACATCTCCGAGGCACAACTGGTCCGAGCACGCAATGCATCCCGTTCCCAGCTGGATCTGGTTTTGGGTCTCGGTGGCGGCAACCAGCAGGGGCCCAGCATACCCTCCAGCGTCAATGAATCCGACTACGCCGCGAGCGTCCGACTGGAATACCAGAAGCCCCTGGACCGCCGCGGTGCGGATGCGAGTGTCACCCAGGCGCAGCTGGACCACTCCATTGCCCTGCGCCAGCTTCAGGCCACCAAGGATGATCTGCGCTACAACATCGACGGTCTCCTGCAGGATCTGAACAAGTCCCACGATGCGGTGAAGAGCCAGGAACTGCGCGTGGAGGCCGAAACCAGCAAGCTCAAGGACGCCGAACACCGCTACCGCCAGGGCCGTGCTGATACCACCCAGCTGATCCAGTTCGAGAACGATCTGTTTCTTGCCCGGCTCGCGCTGGAGCAGCAACGGATTACCCTGCTGCAGAAGCAGTTCTCCCTGAATCTGTTACGCGGCACGCTGTGGAACAACGTCCGCCTGCCCGCCCAGTATCAATAAGAAAGGATTCGCGATGAAGGCCATTATTCGCTACCTGGTTGAACACGATCTGATCGTAAACCTCGTTTCCGTCTTTCTCGTGCTGTTGGGCCTGTCCGCGGTCTTCAATATCAACCGCGAGGCCTTTCCCAACGTCAACCTGGATCAGATCCAGATCAACAGCGCCTACCCCGGGGCAACGCCGGAGGAAGTGGAACGCCTCATCGTTACGCCCATCGAACAGGAACTGAAGTCCCTGAACGGCATCGACAAGATGACGTCCATCAGCTTTCCGGGCTCGGCCCGCATCCTGCTGGAACTGGATCCCCATGCGGCCAACCGTTCACGCATCGCCAGCGAGGCCCAGCTGGCGATCGACCGGGCGGACCTGCCAAACGATCTGCCGGACAAACCCTCGGTGCTGGAAGTCGACGGTGCCGTGTTTCCGATCCTGCAGCTGGCGGTGTCTGCGCCCCGCTCCGAGTTAAAACTCAAGCGCCTCGGTGATCGGATCAAAGATGACTTGCTGAATATCGACGGCGTGGCCAAGGTCCATATCGAAGGTGCCCGTCGCGCCGAGATCCGAATCGTTGTCGATCCGAAAAAGATCGCGCGCGAGCGCGTCTCCGTGGGTGAGATCGCAGCGGCGATTACAAACTGGAACGTAAATGCACCGGGAGGCGATCTCGAGACCTCCGAGGGGCAAAAGGCCGTGCGTGTCGCTGGCGAGTTTACCGGACCCAAGGATGTGGCCGACCTGGTCTTGCGCGCCAACGAACGCGGCCAGGGGATCCGCCTCGGCGACGTGGCTACGGTCACGGAGAACCTGGCCAAGGCCTCGTTCTATTCCGACGTCCAGGGCAAGCCAGCGGTCAACATGATCGTCATGAAAAAGGCGGACAAGGACATCATCGATACCGTGGACAAGGTCCGCGCCTACCTCAAGACCATTCCCGAGGTGTATGGCAAGGACGTGCGCGTGGATACCTTCCTCGACATGTCCCGCTTCGCGCGCCTGCGCCTGGGCGTCCTGACCACCAACGGGATCTTCGGTCTCATTCTGGTATTCGCGACCTTGATCCTGTACCTGCGCCCGTCGGTCGCCCTGACCACGACCTGGGGCATCCCGGTGGTATTCCTGACGGGGCTCTACGCCCTGTATGTCTATGGCATAACCATGAATCTCGTCTCCATGCTCGGATTCATCATGGTACTGGGCATGATCGTGGACGACGCCATCATCATCGGCGAGAACATAACCTTCTACATGGAAAAGGGTATGGTGCCGCGCGACGCCGCAGTAAAGGGCGCGATGGAGCTCATGGGGCCGGTGGCGGCGACGGTGATGACGACCATTGCCGCATTCCTGCCCATGATGTTCATGTCCGGCATCATCGGCAAGTTCATTGTTGCCATCCCCATCGTGGTGATCACGCTGTTGTTCTTCTCGTGGCTGGAATCATTCCTGATCCTGCCCAGCCATGTTGCGTGGGTGGCGCGGCCCACGGCCCACCCCAAGGAGCGGGCCTGGATTGTTGCCCTTGAGCACGGCTACGCCCGCTTGCTCAACAAGGCCCTGGACCACCGCTACATTACGGTCGGACTTTCGGTGTCGATACTGATCGGCAGCCTGATCCTGGCGGCGACCGCCATGCGTTTCCAGTTGTTCCCGCCCATCGGCGTGGATCAGTACATCGCGCGTGTGACCGCACCGCAGGGCACCAGTCTGGACAAGATGCGCGCCATCATGTCGAAGGTGGACGAAACAATGCGCGCGGAGATCAATCCGAAATATCTCGAAAGCACCGTGGTCAGCACCGGCCAGATCGCGAGAGATGGCGGTGACCCCCTGACCCAGCGCGGCTCGCGCTTCGCCCAGATCAATGTCTTGTACACTCCATCCGTGACCCGGCCGGATCACGACGCATTGAAGGATATGCGTCGCTTGGCGAAGGTATTGCCGCCCCAGTTTCCGCGCCTGGAAATCAACTTCAGCGCCTTGACACCGGGACCGCCCACCGGCCGGGCCCTGGAAGCGGAGATCTCGAGCAACGATACCGCCGTGACCGACGCGGCCGCCCGACGGCTGATGGAGATGCTGAAAACAGTAAAAGGCGTCACTTCCGTGGATTCGGGGCTGGAGCCCGGCGATGACGAGTTACTCGTTCACATGGATCGCGCCAAGGCCACCTACGCCGGCGTGGACCTGGCCACGGCGGCGAGCCATATCCGCGCCGCCGTCGGTGGTCTGCGCGTGTCCACCCTGCGTTGGGGAACGGAACAGGTGGATGTCACGATTCGCTATCCACAAAACGGCGTCGACGCCCTGGAGCAGCTGCGCGATCTGGAGATCCCGAATCAGCGCGGCGGCCTCGTTCCATTGAAGCGCATTGCCACACTTGAAAATCACCCGGGATTCACCACGATTCGCCACCGGGCCGGCATCCGAACGGTTACGGTCACTGCGGACATCAATACCGATGTCATCACCAGCGTGGAACTGAACAACCTGGTGAAGAAGAAGCAAGCGGAGTGGATGGGTCCTGACGCCAAAAAGCTCACGGTTAGCTACGGCGGCGAGGAAGAGAAAAACAACGAGTCCTTCCGCGACCTGTTCCGCTCGTTCGCCTTCGCCCTGCTCGGCATCTTCTTCATTCTTGCGATCCAGTTCGGCAGAATCACCTACCCCATTGTGGTGATGCTGGCGATCCCCTTCGGTGCCGTGGGCATCATCCTGAGCTTTTACCTGCACGATCTCTTGTGGCGACCCATGCCGCTGTCCTTCTTCGCCAGCCTGGGCTTCGTCGCCCTGTCGGGGGTGGTGGTGAACAGCTCCCTGATCCTGCTGGTATTCATCCAGCGCGCGCGGGCGGATGGCATGGGCTGCCGCGAGGCCATCGAACTCGCGGGCCGAAGAAGGTTGCGTGCCGTGATCCTCACCGCCACGACCACCGTGGTTGGCCTGCTGCCCACGGCCTACGGCTGGGGCGGCATGGATCCGCTGGTATCGCCCATGGCCCTGGCCCTGTCCTGGGGTCTGATGGTGGCCACGCTGGTCACCCTGCTCACGATTCCCGCGACCTATGCCATCGGCGTCGACTTCAAGATCCGCTTGAGGCGTCTCGGGGCGAGGATACGGGAAAACGAGAGCGTGAAGCGGCTGCTGGCGAAGCTGCCGCATCATCGGGTGGAGTAGTTTGCCTGTCGCCAAGGGCGACTACTAGCGGGGCGCTCCGCCCCCTGCACCCCCGGGGTACTTTCGTTTCGGCGAAAGTACGCAAAGCCATCTGCTCCTGCGTTCGCTTACTCCTGCGCTTCTCGAAAAAACCGCGGGCGCTCATCCAACTCGCCGGCCTGGAAAATCGTCCGGCTCGGGCTCGATCAGGGATTCGCGCCTGGCGGTTTTTCCTTGCGATGCTCGGCGCGAACGAAGTCGCGGGGAACAGCGTCCGGCATATAGGTCATCGAAACAGATTTCAGTCCCGTGTCCGCCGCCGCGGCCGACGAGGAAAACCGGCGAATCGCGAACCGCTGTTCGAGCCCGAGCCAGTCGTCAGACTGGCCGGCGAGTTCGGTTCGCGTACCCGGTTTTCGAGGAAGGGTGAGGGGAGCCTGGAGGATCTGAAAGATCCGAAAGGCCAAGGACCCGGGGGTCCTTTCTTTTTGGGTACTTTTTCTTTGGACAAGCAAAGAAGAAGGAACCGGGCCGTCCGGACCAGCCCGGACTAGTAGCTTTTCAATTCGTCGCAGGCGAAACAAAAAACAATTCCCGCCTCCGGCGGAAATCACTCCAGCGAAATTACGATCCGTTCGTTCTTCACGTGATCCTCGACCTCCACCAGGGTCCCGCTGACCTCGGGATTGTTGGAGAGATTGACGATCTCCTCGACGTCGATGCCTTTTTCGTGCAGTTCGTCCATGGCGCGTTTGGGAATCAATTTGGACGCGACCTGCAGCACCCCGCCGGGGATGGTGACGGTGGTCGCGGGTTCCGATGATCCATTCTTGTAAACATTGATCTTCAGGCTGGCCATTGCTTCCTCCTGCAGGTTTCCGGCTACTTCCGGGCGTTTTCGTAGACCATGGAGTAGTGCTCTACCTCGGGAAATGGATCGTAGAAATGATGCAAGAGCCTGCGCCATTCCTGGTACCGCGCCGAGCCGCGAAAGCCTTCCGTGTGATCTTCGAGCCTTTCCCAGTTGACCAACAGGACATAGCGGCCGGCATTCTCCAAGCATCGCTGTAACTGGTGCGAAACATATCCGTCCACGCCGGAGATAATATCTTGTGCCTCACCGAAGGCCGCCTCAAATTCTGCCTGCTGGCCCGGCTTCACGTCGAGGATTGCAAGTTCCGTTATCATGGGGCTTCCTTGTCGCGCGGTCGTGTGGTTCGAATGAGAGGACTAAGCTTGCCTTGCTTTTCGCGCCAGCTCCAGTACGTGTGCGACTTCCCAATGATCGTAGGCATGGTCGCCGTATTTTGCCGCCAGGATCCGGCCGTTACTGTCAATCAGAAAATCCGCGGGAAGGCCAAGGGGCGATTCTCCAAGCGCCGGAAGGCCGACGCCATAGCGGAACATCCCCTTGAATGCGGCGGGCCATACGCCGGGATTGAGCACAGAGAGGATGGACGCCTCCACCCCGAAGGCCTTGTATAGTAACTTCTTCGGGTCGGCAACGATCGGGAACGGGGCATCGGTGTGATGTTTCAACAGCGCATCTTTGTCAGAATGGAATATGGCAACTTCCTGTATTCCCGCGGCAAGCAATTGATCGTATCCCTGCATGAAAGAATGAATGTGCAGATTGCACATCGGGCAGCCGGCAAAGCGCCGAAACTGCAGGTGCGTCAGTTGCGTCGGATGCGGTACCGGGACCGATGAGCCCTGGATCGATTCCAGCTCGTACTGCTCAAGTATTTCCCCGCTATGCCTGCGAGCCATATCCCTTTCTCCTGTACCTTGAGTGAGCGACTACCCGGGAAGCCGGGTCAGACGGGGCATTTTCTTGCCGTTCCGGTTGGCCTATATTGACAACTGCGATCGAGCCCCTTACTTCAATTTGACACCGTCGTTACGTCGAGGTTCCGGAGCAACTGAGCGACGCCATGGCAGTCATCACCTTCAAGAAGATCCGCGTTGCGATCCTGCTGTTCGTCCTCGCGACGGTGGCCATGGCCACCTGGCAGCAATCCCGGGCGGTTGCCAACTGGACCTCGCCGCTGGAATTGACGCTGTATCCGATCAATGGCGACGGAACTGCGGAGGTTGAGAAATACATCGCCGGCTTGCACCAGGATCGGTTCGACGACATCACCCGCTTCCTGGTTGAAGAAGCCAAGGCCTATGGGGTGGACACAACACCGCTGGTGGAACTGGACCTGGGACCCGAGGAAACGCAACTTCCGCCGTCCCCGCCTCCGGACGGCACTCGTCTCGACATCGCCTTGTGGAGCCTGAAATTGCGCTGGTGGTTGCACGAAACGGTTTCGTCCTGGGGCCTGGACCGTCGCCACATTCGCATCTTCGTCGTGTACCACCGTGCCCACGGCAAGAAGCCGCTGCACCACTCCTTCGGTCTGCAGAAAGGACTGGTGGGCGTGGTTCATGCCTTCGCCATTCCCGAACAGGACGGCGAGAACAGCATGGTCATTACCCACGAATTGATGCACACCCTGGGCGCCACCGATAAATACGGTCCCGACGGGCAACCGCGCTATCCGGATGGCTATGGCGACCCGGAGCAACAGCCCCGCTATCCGCAGGACTACGCCGAGATCATGGCCGGGCGCATCGCTACTTCCGCGACGACATCCAAAATCCCCGCCAGCCTGGACAACTGCCTGATCGGTCCGGAGACTGCGCAGGAAATCCACTGGCTCAAACCGTCGACATGATACTTCGTTCTCATCTCCGCAGATGGTTGCTTGCCAATCTCGCCCTTGTGCTGCTGTGCGCATCGCTGGTACCGGCGTACGCCAGGAAACTCCCTCCCATCGCCGACGTACACCTGCACTACACCTGGGACCAGGTGGACGTAACGAGTCCGCGCCAGGCGGTGGCTGCCCTGAAGCGCAACAACGTAGTGCTTGCCGTGGTTACCGGCACCCCGCCGGACCTTGCGCTGGAGATCGCGCGCGCCGGTGGCGACCGCATCGTACCGATTTATGGGCCCTATTTGAGCGGCTATGGCCGTCGCGACTGGTTCACCGATCCGCGAACCCTCAGGGCCGCCCGGGCGGCCCTCGCCCCGGGCGGCCCTCGCCAGCGGTAAATATTTTGGTATTGGTGAAGTGCACCTGCGCGCCGGGCTTGGCCCACGACGCGACAATCCGATCTTCACCGGCCTGATCGAACTGGCCATCGAGCACGATGTCCCCGTTCTGATCCACACCGAGTCATCGAGCCACCTGTATTTTCAACCGCTGTGCCAGAACTACAGCAAGGCAAGATTCCTCTGGGCACATGCCGGCGGCCTGCTGAATGCATCCCAGGTCGGAACCCTGATGAAGCTATGTCCAAACGTTTGGGTCGAGTTGTCCGCACGGGATCGCTGGCGCTACACCGTAACGCCCATTGTCGACGATCAGGGCCGCCTGTTGCCGGAGTGGGAGGCGCTGCTGAAGGAGTATCCACAGCGGTTCATGATTGGGTCCGATACGGTGTGGCCGGTAGATCCATCCCACCGCTGGGACGAGTCGGATACCGGCTGGAAGAAGATCGATGACTACCTTGGATTCCACCGGCACTGGCTCAGCTTTCTACCGGAACAACTGGCGCGCCAGGTGCGCCTGGAGAATGCACAACGCTTTTTTCACCGGGACCGACGCAAATCAGACGGCTGACGGGCTATCGTCCGGCGCCTCGAAACTATATTATTGGCGCCCGCTGCATCCTCGTACCACCGGGAACCCAACATGTCCGTCGAAAACAAGTCCAATCGCGCCATCGCCATCTGGCTGCTGGTCGTCTGCGCCCTCATCTTCAGCATGGTCGTGCTGGGCGGTGTCACCCGCCTGACCCGCTCGGGCCTGTCCATGGTCGACTGGAACCCCATCATGGGTGTGGTACCACCCTTGAGCACGGAGCAATGGCAAAAGACCTTCGATCGTTATCAGCAGTTCCCGGAGTACAAGAAGGTGAACGAGGGCATGACCCTGAGCCAGTTCAAATCCATCTTCTGGTTCGAATACGCCCATCGCCTGCTGGGCCGCACCATCGGCTTGGCCTTTCTGGTTCCCTTTCTTGTCTTTCTGGTGCGGCGGAAGATTCCGCGCTCACTGACGCCCCAACTCATCACCATGTTCGTGCTTGGCGGCCTGCAGGGCCTGCTCGGCTGGTACATGGTGAAAAGCGGACTGATCAATCACCCACGTGTAAGCCAGTATCGCCTGACCGCGCATCTGTCTGCGGCCATTCTTATATATGGATACATTCTCTGGGTGGCCCTAGGCCTGCTGCTGCCGAAACCGGTGAGCGATCCCGAGCGCGCACCCTTGTTGCGGCGTCTGGCGCTTACCCTGTTCGCCGTGATCTGCATCATGATCGTTTCCGGCGGTTTCGTCGCCGGAACCCATTCCGGATACGGTTTCAACACCTTCCCCACCATGAACGGGTTCTGGATCCCGCCGGCCCTGTACAGCGAGGTTCCGTGGTGGCTGAACTGGTTCGAGAACCATACGACCATTCAGTTCAACCATCGCATGATTGCCTGGATTCTCATTTTCAGCGTGCCGGCCTTCTGGTTCTTTGCCCGCAAGCAGATCTCCGATCGCATCACCCGCATTGGCGTGCATGCCCTTCTTGCCGCGCTGGCCTTGCAGGTGACCCTGGGCATCACCACCTTGCTTCTGGTGGTTCCGGTGCCGATCGCGGCCATGCATCAGGCCGGCGCCCTGATCGTTTTCACGGCTATCCTGTTCGTCAATCGCCGCTTGTGGACGCGCGCCGCTTCGGCATGACTGCATTTGCATGATCGCAGCGCCGGTCTTTCCGGCGCTTCCCTGACCTTTCCTTCGTGATTGCCGCGGCGACTCGGCATTCCTGCCTGCAATTGCCACAAGGCGCGTGCAGGAAAAAGCTTGTCGAGTTGTGTGCGCGCGGAACATACTGTGTAGCCAGGAGCTTCAGCATGGGCTTTCCGGCACAACGTCCATGCTGCATCGACCAGGGGAACAGACATGGATGAATATAAACAGGAGTTTCAGGACCAGGATGACGTGCTGTTCGTACGACTCTCCGGCCAGTTTCCGCGCGAACTTCTCCGACAGCAGCGGAACCTCTTCCAGCCACTCATCGACGCGTGCCATGCGCACGAGCGCAAGAAGGCGATTGTCGACGCACGCGACCTGCAGACCGACTTCGACACCATGGAGATCTTTGAGCTCGGCGAAAGTGCCGTGACCTTGACGCGTCAAGGCCTTCGCGTCGCTCTCGTAGCGCGCCAGGACATGATCGACCGTTTGTTCGAGGACGTCGCCTTCAATCGCGGTGGCGTTATCGGTGTCTTCACGGACATGGACGAGGCGCGCGATTGGGTTCTGAAGTAGCGCAGGGACTACACTACCTGCACAGATGCGACGACTGCCTGGGAGCCGACGGCGGACATCGCCGCTCGCGTCGTCCTGCAACTGCAGGGATGGGAATTGATCTATTCTCTTTCTGACGCCGGATTTTTCGGCAAGGATGTCAGTTGCCGGCTGACACTTCTTGCTCGAAAGCGGTTACGGCATTCTTGCCGGATTGCTTGGACCGATACATGGCCTTGTCGGCCTGGCCTCCCAGCGTATCGAGATCATCCATCCCGCTGGCCACACCGAAACTGGCCGTGATTCCTATGGTCTTTCCTTCAGCCGGAATCCTCAGCTCCGCGATCTGCTTGCGCAATTGCTCGGCGATCGCAAGCGATTGCTGCATCGTCGTGCCGGGAAGGAGTATCGCGAATTCCTCGCCGCCGATCCGACCTGAAATATCAGATCTTCGCAAACGGTCCTGGAATATGTTTCCAACCTTCACAAGCGCGCGATCACCGGCTGCATGGCCATAGCTGTCGTTAATTTTTTTGAAATTGTCGATGTCCATAATAATCATCGATACGGGTTTGTCGTTCCTGCGGCTCGCGTTGCTCACCACCCTGGCAAACTCGTAGAATGCGCGTCGCGTGTACAAGCCCGTCAGATCATCGATGTTCGCCATCCTCTCCGCCTGACGGCGAGATCGGTCCAGTTCGCGGGTCATCAGAAAATTCTGGTTGAGCGTTGCCCCGAGAAAGCGGGTGGCCCGCACGGCCGATGCGAGGAACAGGATCGCACCAATAGCCAGACCGACGAGCATACCGGACCCGGAGAACAGGAAGGACACTGTTGCCGGAAGCAGGATTGCTGCTATGGTGCTGATGGTCATAACAGCGTGCGAGGAATACACGGAAATCGCGCCACCAGCCAGGCCCACCAGGAAGCAGAAGGTGATCACCTGTAGCAACTGCGATTCGGCCGGCATGATCAGCAGACTACCAATCCCCCAGATCAATGACGTCAGCAACAGTGTGATGAAATACGGCCGTTCCCAGGCCAGTAGATCCACATCTGCGGGTATGAGAAAAGTCAAAGACAAAATGCCATACCAGGCAAGCAGGAGGCGGTGATCCTGGTAGTCCCAGAGAATGGCCAGCAGTACGGACGCTGCGAGGATGCTCACAAAAATCCCCGGAAATGACTGGCGGTACAGCAAGCGCAACCGGTCCGATCGCACCAGTAGCGATAAATCCGGAACAGTCTCCTGCCCCTTTTGGATTGTGTCAGTCATAGTTCAACTGAGAATCAGGATATCGTGCACTACTCAAACTATAGCAGTAACCTAACACACGTGTAGGCGGGAGGGTGCAGCTGATTCTGTCGGGACCGCCTGGAGTCGGAGCAAAGGTTCCAGCAATCGCCAGAAGTTGCCAGCGAAAAGGTACCCGGAGAATCTCATTCCCGACAGCCCGGGAACAGGTGCTAGAGGCTCGGCGTTGAGTCCTTGCGGCCTCGGTTGCCTTCCTGCTCGAATTTCTCCTGGCAATTCACACAGCGCAACGCGGTAGGCATGGTTTCCAGGCGTTCGAAGGGAATCGCTTCACCGCAGTCGACGCAATCGCCGTAGGTACCGGACTCCACGCGCAGCAACGCCGCATCGAGATCACGCAGTTCGTCGTATTCGGCGACCAGGTGGGCGACGTTGAGATCGGCAAGTACATCCGCCACGGCATCATCGCCGCTGTCGTGTACACGATCCATGTTCTCCACCAGGTTGGCATGGCCCTCGCGGCGCAACGCATCCTCGAGACCGTCTCGCAGGACATCGCGCCCCGCGCGCATGTCTTCCTTCAGGGCCTGCAATTGCTGCTTGCTCAGGTCAGTCATGCCATTTCTCCAGTTCGTGTTCGGCCCACTATCTATATATATAAAGGTAACGCGTACAGCCCACGCGGTCTATTCAATATCCAGGGTCAGGGGCAACACTGCAACCCGCGCACCAGCGGCGTGGCCACTGCTGTCGTGTTCCACCCGCATGAGACCGTTGGTATCGCGCAAAGTGCCCAGCATATGCGAGCCCTGACCGGGCAAGGCGGTGGCGTGCAGCACGCCATCCTGCACGTGAAGGCGTGCGCGCAGAAACTCGGTTCTTCCTGGCGCATGGCGGACGTCGTTATCCGCGATCGCCTGCAGGACCAGGCGATGATACGGAGCGTGGTACCACGCCAGTACCGCCGGCCGCACAAACAGTTCGAAGGTGACCAGACTGGAAACCGGATTCCCTGGCAAGCCGAAGAAGTGGGCACGCTCGCCGAGATGACCGTGGGCCAGGGGCTTGCCCGGCTTGACGCGCACCTTCCAGAAATGGATCTCGCCGATCTCGGCGAACACCTCTTTGACCAGGTCGTGGTCGCCCACGGACACGCCGCCACTGGAAACAATGAAGTCATAGTCGGCCGCCGACTGCAGGCGCTCGCGCACGGCTTCGGGCCGGTCTTCCACCGTGCCGCCATCATCTACCTCGCAGCCCAGGGCCTGCAGTTGCAGGATCGTCGCCATGCGGTTGGACTCGTAGATTTGTCCCGGCTTGAGTGGAGTGCCCGGCGCTACCAGTTCATCGCCAGTGGCAAACACCAGTGCCCGCGCCGGCTGAAACACTTCGGGCCTGGCCACGCCGGCGGCGGACAGCAGCGCGAGATCGCGGGCGTTGAGTCTCTTGCCGACAGGAAACAGCGGGCTACCGGCTGCGAAGTCCTCGCTGGCATGGCGTATGTTCTGCCCCGGCTGAACCGTGCGCGGCAAATGTATACGATCCCCTTCGATGCGCACGTCTTCCTGGATCACCACGGCATCGGCGCCCGTCGGCACGGGCGCGCCGGTGAAGATGCGCATGGTGGTTCCGGGTTTCAACGCCGGCGGCGGGTCACCGGCACGGGACTCGCCCGCCAGCGGGAGATGAAAATCCTCCCGCACCAGATCGACGGTGTTGACCGCGTATCCGTCCATGGCCGAATTGTCAAAAGCGGGATTGGCCACCACGGCGGCGGTCCCGGCACCCAGATAGCGGCCATGGGCCTGATCGAGATAGACCGTCTCGGTGTCCTGCGCCTTGCGAATGCCGGCAACGATCTCCGCCTGGGCCTGTTCCAGTGTCAGCATGCCAATGATCCGTACAAGCGATTCCCCTTGTGCCGGCGATAGTATCACGGCGACGCGCGACGCTGCGCCTGACCTCGCTTATACTCTGTCTCCCGAACCGAACGGGAAATTCTTCAATGGGCAAAGCCGAACGGGTCTTCGTACCCCTGAACGTCGCCATCCTGACTTCCTCGGACACGCGTACGCCGGAGACCGATACCTCGGGCGACCTGGTTCAGGAGCGGTTGCTGGCGGCCGGCCACGAGGTGGCGGGCCGGAAGATTCACGGTGATGACCTCGCGGGCCTGCGCGAACTCGTCCAGGGCTGGGTCTCCGATCCGGGGATCGACGCCATCATCACCACCGGTGGTACCGGCCTGACCCAGCGCGACGTCCTGCCCGAGGTAGTGGAACCAATGTTCAGCAAGGCCATCCCCGGCTTCGGCGAGTTGTTCCGTATGCTCTCCTTTGAGGACATCGGCACCTCCACCATTGAGTCCCGCGCCGTGGCGGGCGTCGCCGACGGCACACTGATCTTCTGCCTGCCCGGTTCCACCGGCGCCTGCCGCCTCGGCATGGACCGCATCATCCTGCCCCAGATCGACGGCCGCACCGGGCCGTGCAACCTGGTGGCCCTGCTGCCAAGGATTCGTCATGAGTAAGCTCACCCATTTTGATGAACACGGACAGGCCCATATGGTGGACGTGGGAGAAAAGGAAAAGACCGAGCGTCGTGCCGTGGCCGAAGGCCGTATTCGAATGCAGGCCGAAACCCTGGAGCGTGTCCGCCAGGGCGAGCACGAGAAAGGTGACGTGCTGGGCATCGCCCGCGTCGCCGGCATCATGGCGGCGAAGAAGACCTCGGAACTGGTTCCTCTGTGTCATCCCCTGGCCCTGACCTCGGTGAATGTGAATTTCGAGGAGGAAGACAATCCGCCGGCGGTGCACTGCGTCGCCACAGTTGCCACCCGCGACCGCACCGGCGTGGAGATGGAGGCCCTGACCGTGGTCCAGATCGCACTGCTAACCATTTACGATATGTGCAAGTCCGTAGACCGGGGCATGACCATGGAAGGAATCCGCCTGCTGGAAAAATCCGGCGGGAAATCCGGGGAATGGAAGCATTCCCAAGGCTGATCGGGATTTTTACCCCACACTCTTCGAAATCGCCGTCTACTCTAAAAATGGTGACCGAACAATCGTCCGGTCCGCGGCATAAGTGTATTCGAGGAGTATTGTCATGTATGAAAATGTCGGGCCCACAGAACGATTTCTGCGCATTGTCGTTGGCCTCGCCTTGCTACCCATGTTTGTTTATTTCGAGGGGAATCTCCGCTGGGTCGGCCTGATCGGTGCGATCCCCCTTCTGACCGGTATTTTCAAGTGGTGCCCCGGATATTTCCTCCTCGGCATCAAACTCGAAGACGCGAAGCCAGAATAAATTCGACGCCAGTTGGAACAAATACCTGTATCAGGGCCGGGGTCTTGCTCCCGGCCTTGTTTTGATGCCGTTTGACCTGAATCAAAGCCAGCGCCGGGGCCTGTGCTAGAGTGCGCTCAATCGTTCCGGAGGCAATCATGGTCAAAAACGTTGGTACCGCAGACAAGGTCATCCGTATCGTGCTCGGGGTTGCGCTGATCGCCTTGATCTTCATCCTGCAGGTCCCGATAAAGTGGGGCGGACTGATCATGGCGGTTGTCGGGGTTGTCCTGATCGCCACCGCTCTCATGAACTGGTGTCCGATCTTCCGGATCCTCGGGATCAGCAGCCGCAAGGGATCCTCCGCAACGTAAACTCCTCCTCCTGAGCTTCCGGCCGCCGCGTCCCATCCCCGGGGCGCGCGCGGGCGGCATCTTGCACGCCTACCGGAAAGAATGCAGGGATTCCGTGCGCAACCGCGATGCTGCCGCTACAATAGCGCCCCCGCGAACACCTGAACGAATAAACACGCTACGGGATCGGTTTTCATGTCTAAACTCAAACTGGGCCTGCCAGGACTTGGCTATCCCGACCTGCGCACGGTCGCGGGCCTGCAGAAACTGGATGAACTGTTCCTGCAACGGCTGACGGAGCAGGACGCCGACCTGGCGCGTCGCCTGCAAGCCTACCGCGACGGGGAGATCTCCGTCCCCCTGGAAACAAGCGAGCTGCTGCTGGCCTGCGCCCCGGTTCTGGAGGAATTCATCGCCGAGTTGTTTGGTATCCGCGAGGCAATGGAAGAACTGCTGCGGGATACCCTTTCCCACGACCCGATATTCGCCTTCAAGAAGCTGTTCGTGCTGCGCCGCGCGCGCCGGCGACTGATGAAGAAAGACGTGGACGAGAGCTTTGCCGAACTCGACGCCTGGCTGGCGAATGCACTGGAGGCCGGGGGCCTGACCGATGACGACCGGGAACTGGCCATTGCGCGCTACGGCCAGCAACTGCTGGACGACAAGGACAATCAGGCCGATGCGATCGAGATGCTGACGCGCTGGTGCGTCCGCGCGCTCACCCTGCCGGAGGGCCAGGATGCGGTGCGCGGCTGGGTCAGCTTCCGCCTGCCACAGCCGGTGGACCACAATGCCCTGGTTCCGACCGAACCCGTTCCGGGCGACCAGGCAGGCCGCACGGTCATCCCCATACATCGCTACCGCGACGGCTTCGGCCTCACAGATCCGCGCATGAACCAGCGCGCGGTACAGGGGGAGGTCGACTACTGCATCTACTGCCACGACCATGACGGTGATTTCTGTTCCAAGGGCTTCCCGGTGAAGAAAGGCGAACCGGAACAGGGATACAAGACCAACCCCCTGGGCGTGGACCTGGTCGGCTGCCCCCTGGATGAAAAGATTTCCGAGATGCATCTCCTGAAGAAGGAGGGGCACACCCTCGCCGCCCTCACCATGATCATGGTGGACAACCCCATGGTTCCGGCCACAGGCCATCGCATCTGCAACGACTGCATGAAGGCCTGCGTCTATCAGAAGCAGGATGCGGTGAACATCCCGCAGATCGAAACCCGGGTCTTGACCGATGTGCTCAATCTTCCCTGGGGCGTGGAAATCTATGACCTGCTTACGCGCTGGAACCCGCTGCGCCGCGAGGCACGCATCGCCAAACCCTACAATGGACTCAAGGTGCTCATTGCCGGCATGGGCCCGGCGGGCTTCACCCTCGCCCACTACCTGACCCTTGAAGGCTTTGCCGTGGTCGGCATCGACGGGCTCAAGATCGAACCGCTGCCGCAGGAACTGATTGATCAGCCGATCCGCAACTACAGTGACATCCAGGAAAAGCTGGACCAGCGCATTCTTGCCGGCTTCGGTGGCGTCGCTGAATACGGTATCACCGTGCGCTGGGACAAAAACTTTCTCAAGCTGATCTATCTCACCCTGATGCGTCGCCCGCGCTTCCAGGTCTTCGGGGGGGTCCGCTTCGGTGGCACCCTCACGGTGGAACAGGCCTGGGACGCCGGCTTCGACCATCTCGCCATTGCCGTGGGCGCCGGCCTGCCCCAGGCCCTGCCCATCCCTGGCAGCCTGGCTCCCGGCATGCGCATGGCCGCCGACTTCCTCATGGCACTGCAACTTACCGGCGCCGCCAAGGACAGCAGTCTAGCCAATCTGCAGGTGCGCCTGCCAGCGGTGGTAATCGGTGGCGGGCTCACGGGTGTAGACGCCGCCACCGAGGTTCAGGCCTATTACCTCGTACAGATAGAGAAAATCCTGCACCGCTACGAGATCCTGGTGAAGGCCTACGGCGAGAAGAACGTCCGCGAGGGACTGGATCCCCTGTCACTGACAATCCTGGATGAGTATTTGGAACACGGCCGTGCCGTGCGCGCCGAACGTAAACGCGCCGCATCAGCCGGCAAGGAACCGAAACTCCATGCCCTGGCACAGCAATGGGGCGGCGTCACCATCGCCTACCGCCGGCGTATGCAGGATTCCCCCGCCTACCTGCGCAATCACGAGGAAGTGATCAAGGCCATGGAGGAAGGCGTGATGTATGGCGAGGGCCTGAGCCCGAAGGCGGCGCGCCTCGATGCCGACGGTCAGGTCGATGCCCTGCTGTGCGAACGCGTATCTTTCGATGCCGAAGGAAAACCGACCGACGAGCGCGAAGAGATCGAGCTGCCGGCACGCACGGTGCTCGTGGCCACAGGCGCAAAACCCAACATCGCCTACTACTTCGAGCACCGTGGAACTTTCGAACTCAACGAACGCAACTATCAGACCAACCGGTTCGAGAACGGTGCCCTGCAGCCGGTCCCGGTGGCGCCACACGTCAAGGACGCGGCCTTCGGTGCCTTCACGTCCTACGACCGCGACGGTCACCGGGTGAGCTTCATCGGCGATACCCATCCGGTATTCAATGGCAATGTGGTCAAGGCCATCGCCTCGGGCATGCGCATCTACGGACGCATCATCGAGACCTTCGGCGAGCGCGCCCATGCAAGCGGCGACGAAAATGAATATGTTGCATTCCGCCAGACCATGGAAGAACAGCTGCAGGCAAGGGTCGTGAGTGTGGAACGCCTGACGCCGCAATCCGTGGAAGTCACGGTGCGCGCACCACTGGCGGCGAAACGCTACCAACCGGCGCAGATGTTCCGTCTGCAGAACTATGAAACGCTTTCTCCCCTTGTCGAGGGCACACGCCTGCAGACCGAGACCCTGGTACTGACCGGATCCCGCGTGGATCCCGAGGCCGGAACCGTTTCCGTAATCGTGCGCGAGCGCGGTGCCAGTTCGCGACTGTGCGCCACCCTGCGCCCCGGCGACCCTCTGATTCTCATGGGGCCGGGCGGCAACAAGTCCCTTATACCGGAGAATGAAACCGTGCTGGTGGCGGGTGACTGGCTCGCGGCCGTGGCCTTGCGCTCCCTGGGCCCGGCCTACAAGGCCAGGGGAAACCGGGTGCTGTTCATGGTCAGTCTGCCGAACGCGGACGAACTGTTTTGCCGCGAAGAGCTGGAGACCTGTACCGACTCCATCGTCTGGGTGACGGAAAGTGGCAGGCCGGTGGAGTCACAACGCGCGCAGGACGCCGCCGCCACCGGTGATCTGGCGGAGGTCATGTTGCGCTATGCCCGGGGTGAACTGACGAGCGGGACTCCGGCGATTCCATTCGAACAGGTGGACCATATTCACATCACCGCCGACCGCCTTCTTCTGCGCGCGATTCAGGAAGCCCGGCGAGGCCCGCTTGCGCAGTCCTTTGCCCGCAAACCCAAGGTCACGGGTTCGGTCTACAGCAGTATGCAGTGCATGTTGAAGGGGGTTTGTTCCCAGTGCCTGCAGTGGCAGGTCGACCCCGCCACCGGTGAACGGACCAAGGCGGTTTTCGCCTGCTCCTGGCAGGACGAGCCGCTGGATCTTGTGGACCTGCAGGCGTTGACCGAACGCCTGTCTCAGAATCGCCTGCAGGAACACCTCGCCAATCGCTGGCTGGACTACCTGCTGGAACATGGCGGGGTGGAACGGGTCTAGAATTGAGCCGCAAACCAATCCCCGGGCCGGGGCGCGACCCTCCAAAGACTGGCATATTTCCGATTTATCCGATTTTACTGGAATTTGACCAACTGCCTGGGATATATTCTCCACCCGTTTTCGCGCGCCTCACGGAAGAGCATCCATGTCGCACACCCATATTTCACCCGACAAGACTGCCGAAGAGTGGGAACACGAGCGCATTGCCATCAGCGATGCCCTGCTCGACGCGACCGCCAGCCTTGCCACCGGCGATACCGTAGACGCTGTATTGCGTACCACATGCAATGCGCTGGTCTCGGCATCCTCCCATATTCGTCTGGCATGGAAATACCTCGGGCCCTATGACGCGGAGACCATCGTCCCCATGTACACCGTCGGCCCGGAAAAGGACTACGCCGACGGTCTGGCACTTGCCAACGACAAAGCCACCCAAAGCGGTCCGACCCGTACTTCCCTGCGCACACTGAGGCCCGTAATTACGGTAATCCGCACTTCCGAACCCTTCGCCCCGTGGCGCGAACGCGCCATGGCCCACGGGCTGGAGGCCTGTGCCTCGTTTCCCTTCGGAAATCGTGAGTCAGACATCCGCGGTGCGGTCGCGATCTACGTGAACCGGGAGGACTATTTCGAGCAGGTTGGTCTCGAACCGTTTATTGCATTCGCGAATCTGGCCCAGGCCGCGTTCGACCAGGCGCTCCTGCGCGAGAAGCTGGAAGAACTGGCGACCTTTGACGCCATGACCGGGCTCCTCACGCGCCACACCCTGCAGCAGATGATGGAGCACGAGCACGCCCGCGCCCGGCGCCGGGAGTCCTCCTACAGTCTGGTGCTGTTCGATGTGGACCGATTCAAGGTAACCAACGATCATTTTGGACATCAGGCAGGCGACAAGGTACTCGTAGGCATCGCGGAAATCACAAGAGACTTCTTGCGCGAGAGTGACCTCGTCAGCCGCTGGGGCGGAGAGGAGTTTCTCTGTCTTCTGCCGGACACGGGCATCGATGAGGCAAGCACGATTGCCGAACGCCTGCGGCGTGAGATCGCAACGTCCGATATCCATATCGACAGCCAGGATCGAACCCTGCGGGTAACGATAAGCGCGGGGGTCGCCAGCTATCCGGACCATGCCGAGATGCTGCGCGATGTCCTCAACACGGCTGATGCTGCACTGTACGAGGCAAAGCGTTCGGGTCGGGACCGGGTGATCTCCGGCGAAAGCGGGCGGCATCAAGTCTTTTCGATCGCGGGAGAGCTGGAAGACGCTATCAAGACGAAGCGCATGGTCGCTGCATTTCAGCCCATCGTCGACCTGAAGACCGGCGACATCGTTGGCGAGGAAGCGTTGGCGAGGCTACGCACCGAGTCGGGAGAACTGCTCGAGGCCGGCCGCTTCATCGAGGCCGCGGCCCAAATGCAGCTGACCCACCGGATCGACCAGGAAATCATCCTGCAGTCCATGGACCGGTGCGTACTGCAGGTCTCTACCGGCATGCCCATCAACCATTTCGTCAACGTCTCGCCGGAATTGCTTCGACACCCGCACCTGGTTCAGAGCATCCTGGAGCAGGCCCAGGTCCGCTGCCAGTGCGTGGCCGGGCAACTCGGGGCGGAGAAGCCCCTGGTCATCGAAATCACCGAACGGGAGTTCCTGGGCGACACGGCCGTTGCCCGCGAAATCCTCGCGCCGCTGATCGATTTCGGCTTTCGCATCGCCGTGGATGACTTCGGCAGCGGCTATTCCTCGTTCCAGTACCTTGCCGACCTCCCGGTTTCCTTTCTCAAGATCGAGGGCAGCCTGGTGCAACGGGTCAAAAGCGAGCCGCGCGTTCGGTCCATTCTTCAGGGTATCCGTGATATCGCCGGGGAGCTGGATCTGATCACGATCGCGGAATATGTAGACAACGAAAAGACGGTGGATGTCCTGCGGGAGATCGGCATACATCTGGCCCAGGGATACTACTTCGGCCGGCCCGAAATCCACTAGTACTTCGCGGAACCGGCCTTTACGGGTTCCATCACCGCATCCAGGTTCAGTTCATCACAGAAATCCATGAACTCGTCGCGCAGTCGCGCGATGTGAATCTCCGCGGGAATGCTGATCACCAGCGCAAGGGAGAACATGGGCGTGCCCGTATGGGCCGCGGCATAGCTACCGGTGGACATCTCCTCGATATTGATCTGGCGATCGGAAAAGAATGCTGCCACGTCATGCACGATCCCCGGGTGGTCCATGGCGATGACATCAACCATGTAGGGAATCGTGCCGGCTCCCCGGGCCCGTTCGGCAGTGCGCCTGACGGTCACCGTCAGTTCGAGGGAGGACTCGAGCTTCGGCACCATGGCCTCGATCTTGGCGATCGCATCCCAGGTACCGGAGATCATCACGATCAGGGCAAACTCCTCTCCCAGCACCGCCATGCGGCTGTCCTCGATATTGCAGCCACTGTCGAGAATGGCTCTGGAAAGCCGGTTCACGATACCCGGACGGTCAGCGCCCAGGGCCGACAGTACGAGGAGATTTTTCATGACGTTACCCGGTTCTGGTCCGAAGGCCCGGATTCTAGTGGCTTCCACGGCCGAAGACGAGTCTTTGCGCGCCTATCCAAGAAATTTGTCCGCCAGGGTGATGACGATCTCGAGCACGATGAGAATCACGATATACCACTCCACCCGCAGGGATCGCTGATTCTGCAGAATGCCCGACAGGGTTTCGGCGGTGCGGGAGATCAGCATGAGTTTGCGGTCCAGCGCGACATGCCGCTCCTCCAGTTCGTACTCGTCTTCCAGTCGTGCATACAGCCGCTCAAGTTCCGGATGTTCCCATAGCAACTCCGGTTTCTCGGAGACCCCAACCCGTCCGACCATCTTGCTCTCGATGGTCAGCATGTCGCCGATATACTTGAGCAACTCCCGGCCCTTGTGCCCGGTGCGTCCCGCCTGCTTGAGATTGGTTGCCAACGGTTCCACGCGATCGAACTGGGAAGCGATGGTGATCTCGTAGTGAGCCAGTACCACGCTCTTCGCCAGAACGTCGGCCACCAACTGCAGGCGCTGGATGTCTACAGAGTGCAGGCGAATGCGGGACGCCTCGACGCCCTCACTTTCGCCTTTCTGAACAACCAGCGCAACTTCCTCGGTCTGCGGTTCCTCGATGGGCTCAATGATGAGCCGACGGATATCCTGCAGGAAACCCACGGCCTCGGCCGCCGTGAGCCCGAAGAACACGGCTACGCCGTAACGGAAAAGCACCGCAGCGCCGCTGGCGCCCGCACGCACCGCAAGCGGGCCGGTGGCGAGTTGCTCAAAGTGTTCGAACGCACGCAAATCCAGACGCTGGCCGACATACATGGCCACGGCCTGGATGTCTGCACGTCCCTCGAACAGGCTATCGTTCATCCACGAACCCCTTCGCGCCGCAACTCGTCGATACCCAGCAACTCATCCAGGCGACGCACGAATTCTCCAATGATGCGCCGGTACAAGTCCGCGCCCAGGACACCATCTTCCACACCAGTCTCCACGTTCGGATTATCGTTTACCTCGATCACGTAGATTCGTTCTCCTACCTGTTTCACGTCGACACCGTAGAAGCCATTACCGATCAGGGACGCCGCCCGACGTGCCGCCTCGACCACCCCCGCTGGAACGTCCTCCACGCGCCAGGCCTGGTATCCGCCCTCGGTGGCTCGACCCGAGGGCCCGTGTTTGACGATCTGCCAATGGGCCGGTGACATAAAATACTGGCAGGCGAACAATACCTCGTTGTTGAGGATGCCGATACGCCAGTCGAATTCCGTATAGAGATATTCCTGGGCCAGAATCAGGTCCGACTCGCGAAACAGGCTGGCCGCGACCTCGTTCGCCTGTTCCGGGTCCTCTACACGGTAGATGCCACGCGAAAATGAACTGTCCGGAATCTTCACCACAGCCGGATAGCCGATGTTATCGTCGATGGCCAGGGGTTCGCCCTTGCGCAGAATCACGGTGCGCGGTGCCGGAATCTGGTTCGCCGCCAGCAATTCGGCAAGATAGACCTTGTTGGTGCACTTGACGATGGAATCCGGATCATCGATCACGACCATACCTTCGGCCTCGGCCTTCTTCGCGAACCGATAGGTATAGTGATCGATGGCCGTGGTTTCGCGTATGAACAGGGCATCGTACTCCGCCAGCTGGTTGTAGTCCTTTTTCCGAATCAGGTCCACGCTAACACCCAGTTTCTTGCCGGCGTCGATGAAGCGACGCAATGCGCCCATATTCGAAGGCGGGAGTTTCTCATCCGGGTTGTACAGCATGGCCAGGTCATATCGTGACTGCACCCGCGGACGTGGGCCACGCCAACGACTTCCCAGGTAGCTTGCCAGACTCTCGGTGAAGAACGACCGCTGTTCCGGCTTCAGCGCATTCAAATGCACGGGCCGCAGACTGTGGATCTGCCATTGCCGTTGCCGGCGGAATTCCACACGCAACAACGGGCAGCGTACGGAGTCGAACAACTGGCGCGCCAGTTCCTGCAGTTCGCGGTCTTCGCACTGGCCGAAGAACACATGGGCCTCGAACCGGTCCTGCGTCCGGTTCTGCGGGTGTTTTCGGAGGGCCCGGTGCACCAGCTCGTCCAGGTCTCCCACATTGAGACTGTAGATCGCCTTGCTGCTCAGGTCCGTGATCGTCCGGATCGACGGGACAACCTTGTGTCTTCGAGCCTCCGCAAGCAACGAACAATAGTAACCCGTGGACAAGTAACGATAGCTGCGGCACAGGTTGATAATGCGTGTATCCCGCGTCCTGAACCGGTCCGGCCGCGACAGATAGTCCTTGGCTGTCACCACGGTGACATCGGGCAAATTGCCCTGCCAATCCTTCAGGTTCTCCACCAGGATAAGATGGGAAGCCATTGCCTACGCCCTCTTCCTGCGCGGCACGGCGATCGTGCGCCGACGCCTGAGAATCAGCACCGCTTTCTGTCCGGCCTTGCCATAGCGCGCCATGCGCTCGAAGTCCGTCTGCAGAATCGGCATGTTGATATTGTCGGTCGGACTCTTGCCCGATTCGTAGTCAACGTAGGGATCATGCACGTAGATGTATTTCTCGTCGAAGCCGGTCACCACGACCCAGTGCGGGAATTTTTCGCGATAGATCCGGTAGGAACTGATCAGCACGATGGGAATGCCGCCTTCATTGAATTTCTGTTTCATTTCCTCCACGTTCAGCGCGCCGTGGTGAACCTTGACGGGCAACTTGCTCAGCTCGTTGAGGAAATCCTCCTGGACCAGGCGCATGACTTCCTTCTTTTCCTCGTTTCGCACCGAGTCCACGAACATTACACCGGGTTCATTGACGTAGATCTCGACATCGAAACCCATGCGGTATGCCGACAGGGCCATGCCATAAGGTCCGCACCCGCCGTGTCCCGAGGTCATAAAGATGGTCGTGGACTCACGCCACAGACGCAGCTCCAGCGTACGGTCGAGTTCAATCGAGGGATCCAGGGCCTTCATGGCCATCAGCAGGGCCGAGGGTCCACAGGTGAAGTCGAGGGTCTGTTCATAGTACGGAACACGCACCATCTCCGGTTCCAGGTGTGGCGCCAGCGATTTCTCGTAGCGCAAGGCATCCATGTGATCCTCGTAGTAGTCCGGCAGACTGCCAAAGCGCCGGTAACCCAGTTTCTCGTACAGGCGAATCGATTCCGGATTGTCGCTGCGAACCTCCAGCCGGAGGGTGATGCAGTCACGGTCCCGGGCCACGGCTTCAGCTGCCTCGATCAGCTGCGCACCCAGACCGTGGCCACGGGAGTCCGGGTCCACGGCCAGGGAATAGAGCCTCGCCAGGGACGTGCCGGTATTAAACAGCAGCATGACATACCCCAGCACCCTCCCCTCTTCTTCAAACACAAGGGTCTCGGCATTGGCCCGGGTCAGGAGGTAACGAAAGCTGCGTCGGCTGAATCGGTCGACAGTGAAGGAACGGTTCTCAATGGCGACCAGGGCATCCAGGTCCTCCGGCCGTGCAGCGCGTATCATAAATCACCTTTATATAAGGTCGACCGCATCGTGGCAGTCGAATCGGCCATTGGATAACGCATGCGGTTTCCGGTTCCGTATTTCGAAACGGCAACGGCGCGACTATACTCGCGCCGATTGCCACTGCAACTGAAAAATTATGGTCGCGAAGAACTTCGATCACTACCCCCGCTACGAGGAGCTGAGCCGGCGCCTGCAGGAATACGCCGCCAGCCGACCCGAACTCGTTCGCCTGGAAAGCATTGGTCGAAGCTTCGAAGGGCGCGACATCTGGCTTGCCATAGTGACGCGCTTCGAAACCGGTGGCGACAAGGACAAGCCGGCCCTGTGGGTGGATGCCAACCTGCACAGTGCCGAACTCGTGGGTTCGGTCGCCGCCCTGAATCTGATTGACATGCTGCTGCAGGGCCATGGCAGCGACCCGGACATCACCCGCTGCCTGGACAGCCGTGTCTTCTATATCTGCCCACGGGCCAACCCCGATGGCGCCGAGTGGGCACTGGCCGATACGCCGCGCCTGGTCCGTTCCGGCACCCGCCGCTACCCGTTCGAGGAGGACCCTGCCGGCGGAGTGGCAACGGAAGACGTAGATGGCGACGGCCGCATTCTCAGCATGCGCGTGCCCGATCCCAACGGTCCGTGGAAGATCTGCCCGGAGGAACCGCGCCTGATGGTGCGCCGCGATCCAACGGAGACCGGTGGCAGCTACTTTCGCCTTCTCCCGGAGGGGCGGGTGGACGAATACGACGGCTTCACGATCGCACTTCGGCCACCAGCGGAACGACTGGACTTCAACCGCAACTTCCCCAGCCGCTGGCGCGGCGAGCACGAGCAGGAAGGTGCGGGAGACTACCCCTCGTCGGAACCGGAGGTACGCGCCCTCACCGCGTTCATCGCGCAACATCCAAACATCTGCGGTTCCGTCTCCCTGCACTCCTACAGCGGGGTACTGCTGCGTCCGTACTCCTATCGGCCGGACGAGGACCTGCCGGCAGAAGACCGCTGGATCTTCGAACGCATCGGTGCCGAGGGAACTGCGCTGACCGGCTATCCTGCGGTTTCGGCGTACCACGAGTTCCGCTACCACCCGCAAAAAATCATTACCGGAGCGATGGATGACTGGATGTATGAGGAACGTGGAGTTTATGCCTGGACTATGGAAATCTGGAGTCCGCAAAACCAGGCCGGAATTGGCGAGTACCGCTTCATTGACTGGTACCGGGAGCATCCGCTGGAAGATGACCTCAAGCTCCTGTACTGGAGCGATCAGGCGTTGAAGGGCGAAGGCTACGTCGACTGGTATCCCTTCGATCATCCCGAGCTCGGCAAGGTCGAGCTGGGCGGATGGAACCCACTGTACTCGTTCTGGAACCCGCCACCACACCTTTTGAAAAAGGAGATAGACCGCCTGCCGCGCTGGCTGCTTTGGCACAATCTGATCTCGCCGCGACTGGAGTTACTGCGTGCCGAGAGCACTGCCCTTGGCAACAACCACCATCAGGTGCGGCTTGCAGTACAGAATACGGGCTGGCTCCCGAGCGACGTCACGCGCCATGCGCGCGATCGCAAGATGGTCCGGGGCGTGGTCGCGGAGATCGGGCTGCCCGACAACGCCCGCCTCGTCGCGGGATCGCTTCGGCAACAGGGTGGGCAGCTTGAGGGCCGCGCCGGCAAACCTTCTTCGCCCTCTGGCTGGGCCGGCCAGGCGGCCGACGCCACCGATGACCGGATGGTCTTCGAATGGATAGTCCATGCCCCCGACGGAGGAACGGCGGACCTTGTGGCGCGGCACGAACGCGCCGGTTGCGTTCACGCAAAAATCGGCCTGCGCGCCTGATGTTCCGTCGCGCCAACCAGGAATTCCGGAGGACAGATGGCGCGGGGGGATGCTATTTTCTTGCGGACGATCCACTGACGACAAGACCTTGACCGCGATTGAAGCAAGAACCGTTCTTCAGTTTCTCCGGGCGCGCGCGTTCGGCTGGTATGTCCTGTCCATCTTCATCCTGATCGCCGGGATCAAGTTGTCGCTCGACTACTACCCGAGAAACTTCAACTGGCTCTACACGGTTGCATCATCCCTGGGCTCCGCACGCGACAATCCGTCGGGTCGAGTCTGGTATACCTCCGCGCTGGGACTGGCCATGCTGCTGCAATGGCCGTACGTCTCCGCCCTCAGGAAGCGCATCGGCGCTTCGGCCACAGGCCTGACCCGGGTTGCCCTGGCGTCGTTGGGTACCGGCATCGGCGCGGGCATCCTGCTTGGCTTGCAGGGCGTGTTCGTACCTGACTTGTCCGAGTGGATTACCAAAGGTCACGAGATCATCGCCCTGGTGGTCTTCTCCAGTCTGCACCTGGGCATCTTTCTGCTTCTGGCGCAGGCCATGTGGCGGCGAAAAATCTTTGGTGTATCGGCGGTGATCGTGGTCCTGCCTTTCCTCGCCATTGCCCTCAGCCAACTGTTTCTCTGGCTGGCGCAACGCAACATCGGCTGGGTCGGTCAACAGTGGGAGAAGACCGGCATCCCCTTGTGGCTGAGTTTTGCCTTCTGGCAATGGCTGTCCATCGGTTTCGTTATCATCGGTCTGGGCCTGCTGGTCCTGATCCCGCCAGCCAGGGATACGGCCTGAAAATCCGGACCCGGTGCGTGTCCTGCGCAAATTCCGTAAAGCCCCCGTTAGCGGAGCCTGAAAAACGACTCCCCAGGCATCGACGCGCCGCCAGTCGGGGTGTAGGATTGCGGCCCGCAGCGCTACCGCATTGCCAGAACCTGATCACTCGTGTCATCACTTGCAAGTATCGTCACCTTCTTCACGCCGTGGGACATCTCGCCAACGGTAATGTTGGTTTGTGCCGCATCGGTCGTTTTCTACATCCGTGGCCTGGGCCGGCTGCATGAGGGCGACCCCGCCGGGGCATGGCGCGCGACGGCCTTTCTGATCAGCGTGATCGCGATCTATCTTTTCATGCAGACCCGTCTGGACTACTGGTCGCAGCACATGTTTTGGGTACATCGCCTGCAGCATCTGGTGCTGCACCACGCTGCGCCGTTCCTTATCGCTCTTTCCGCACCCATGGTGGTACTGAAACGCGGCACACCCGTATGGTTGCAGGAGCGGGTACTGTCACCCATCTGGCACCTTCCCGTGGGTCGCGTCCTGTACCGGATTCTGCAGAATCCGGTCGTCGCATCGGTCCTGGTTGTCGGACTGATCGCCTTCTGGTTGACGCCGTCCATTCATTTCAAGGCCATGCTCAGTGTCGAACGCTACAAGGTAATGAACTGGAGCATGCTACTGGACGGCCTGCTGTTCTGGTGGCTCATCGTCGGACCACCAAAGCAGTCGTCGTTGAAACCCCTGCACTACGGGGTGCGCATCGTGATTCTGTTCCTGAGTATCCTGCCACAGATTCTCATCGGAGCCTGGATCGCCCTTGCACCCAAGATCCTTTTCGACGTGTACAACGTGTGCGGCCGCGCCTGGCCCATCGCGCCCATGACCGATCAGGAGATTGGTGGTCTCATTACCTGGATCCCGTCGAGCATGATGAGCGTCATCGCGCTGCTCGTAGTGCTCTATCGCTGGATGCGCCATACCGAAGACGAATATATGGCGAGTATCTCTAAGAAGGAGTAAGTGCCATGCCTGTCAAAACGAACTCCCGCGCCCACTTCCTGATTCACATCCTGTTGGTCCTGCTTGTCTCCACGGGCCTTGCCGCGTGCAGCAAGGACGTCAAATGGAAGCTGTTGAACCTGACCGGCGTGATGCCAAAGCTGCAATTCAATCTGCATGATGATCAGGGGCAGCCCGTAACCGCGGACAAGTATCGCGGCAAGATCGTCATGCTGTATTTCGGCTACACCCATTGCCCTGACGTATGTCCCACCACCATGGCCAAGATGGCACAGGCCCTCTCGTCCCTGGGCGCGGACGCGGAAAAGGTGCGCGTACTGTTTGTGAGCGTCGACCCGGCACGCGACAAACCCAAACAGCTGAAGAGCTATACCGCCGCTTTCAGCCCGGAGATGGATGGCCTGAGCGGAACCCAGGAGCAGCTGCGCACCCTGACCAAGCGCTATCGCGTCACCTATGGACTGGGCAAGCCCGACAAGGAAGGCAACTACGAGGTTAGCCACAGCAGCGCCGTGTTCGTCTTCGACACCAAGGGAAATACCCGGCTCATGGCGCAAAGCGACACTACCGCCGACGCCATGGCCCACGACCTGCGCCTGCTCATTGCCGGGTCCTGAGGGGGCGATCAGCAAATTCGCTGCGGTTTTTCCCGTGAAGGCCGCGTCAAAGCCAAGAAATTGGGTCAACAAGGATCGACCTGTTTGCCCTGCTGCGTGTAGGATAGTCAGCCCGGCGGCAATCATCCCGGCCGCCGGCGACACGATAACTAGAACCAATCCCCATGGACCTGAGCCTGGATTCCGTCATCGCGTTCATCCTGCCGTGGAAGTTTTCTCCCACGGTCGCCATCGTCAGCGCCGCCGCCATTCTGGTTTTTGGCCGCGGCCTGGTTCTCCAGTGGCGGGCCGGGGAGCACGCCGGAGCCCTTCGCATCGCGGCCTATTTCGGCGGGGTCCTTTCCTTCTATGCATTGATGCAGACACGGCTGGACTACTGGGCCCTGCATATGTTCTGGATGCACCGCGCCCAACATGCGGTACTGCACCACAGCGCCCCTTTCCTGATCGCACTCTCGGCCCCCGGAGATGTCCTGGTACGCGGTACCCCCGAGGTATTGCGTCGCCGAATTTTCGCCCCGGTGTGGAACACGACCGCAGTGCGCCGCACCTACGATTTCATCCAGACTCCGGTGGTGGCGACGATCCTATTCATCGGCATCATGGGTTTCTGGCTGCTGCCGGAAAACCATTTCACGGCCATGTTGAGTGACGAGGCCTATCACGCCATGAACTGGAGCCTCGTTATCAATGGACTGCTGTTCTGGTGGGCAATGCTCGTACCATCGCGTAATGCCCACGCCGGCTGGAATGGCTATGGCTGCTGCATTCTTCTTCAGTGGGTAGTCATCATGGCCATGATCGCCATGGGATTTGTCATCATGTACAGCGAAGACATCATTTATGCCGTCTATGCCATCTGCGGTCGCCTGTGGTCACTCTCGCCCATGGGTGACCAGGCCCTGGGCGGAATGATCACCTGGATGCCGACCACCGTAGTCAGTGTGCTCGCCGCGCTGGTGTTGTTGTCCCGCTGGATACGGGAAAGCGGGAATGATCGGGCAACAGACCCGGTGCCCGCAATATCTGCCAAAGCGTAAATTTTTCAACAGCAGGGGAAATACGATGAACCATTCAATCAGAAGGTATCGGCTGGCTCCGTGGCTCGCCGGTGTCGTCCTCGCGATCTGCGCCGGCGGCGCCATGGCCGCCCCGTCAGTCAACGTCCAGCATGCCCGCATTCGCCTGCTGCCCGGTGATCTTCCGCTTGCCGGCTATTGCGAAGTGAAAAACACGGGTAGCGCAAAGGTCACCCTGACTGGCGCATCGAGTCCTGCCTTTGGCGGCGTAATGATGCATCTGAGCATGCACAAGAACGGCGAGGCCAGCATGAAGATGGTCGACAAGATCGACATCGCCCCGGGCAAGACCCTGCGCTTCGCTCCGGGTGGCTACCACCTGATGCTGATGAACCGCAAGCACAGCCTGAAAGTGGGAGACGTGGTGCCCATCACCCTTCACTTCAGCGAGGGCATGGATCTGGAAAAGAAGTTCCGTGTCGGTGGAGCGAATACACAATGAGGGCGCGCGGACAGAACCGGACCCGTGGCCTGCGGATCCCGGCACTGTTCACCATGGGACTCCTGACGGGTCTGACGGCCTGCGGCAAACCGGATTCGAATTCGACCGTTGCAATCCAGGCACCGGTTCAGCATTTCCGTCTCTCGAACATCACCGGCTCCACGGATTCGCTGCAGTTTGATCTGACCGATTCCGCCAGCGGCAAGCAGGTGAACGCCGACACTTACCACGGAAAATTCGTGCTGGTCTATTTCGGCTACACCCATTGTCCCGATGTCTGCCCCACCACCGTGGCACGCATGGCCCAGTCTCTGAACCAGCTCGGTGAGAGGCTGGCGAAAAAGGTTCAGGTCCTTTTCGTCACCGTGGATCCGGCCCGGGACAGCGCCACGATCATGGCGGCCTACGCCCATAACTTTGGGCCGCATATTGCCGGTCTTCGTGGCACCGACGCGCAGATCCAGCGCATGGCGAATCGCTATCACGTGAGCTATGGCATCGGCAAACGCGACAAGAGCGGAAACTACGAGGTCGCACACAGCAGCGCGATATTCATCTTCGGACCGGACGGCAAGGCCCGACTCATGGCCAAGGCCACGGATCCTGCCTCATCCATCTCCCACGACCTGCGCATGCTCATGGACGGCGCGTAGATCCGACCGTAGATGCATTCCCACTTCCCGCCAGCCGGGTCCCGGCTATACTGTGCCGAACAGCACCTCAACGCGGGTCCGCCCGCGATCAATCCGATTCACAACACAAGGGGATAAGAATGATTGGAGTCGCCGCGTATCTCAAACAGGAACCCGACGGAAAGGTGCGGCTGCTGCTCGCCGACGTCGAATCCATCGGCGAAGGAGAAAATCCGGACTGGCGGCATCGCGCCTTCTTCACCTCCGCCGACTATGACGCCATGGCGCTGGAAGAATTCTCCCTGAGCAAGGACCAGTTCGCCGAGATTGGCGAGAATCTCGTGCTACGACTGCTGACCCTGGCGAAGGCACCAGAGTGAACCAGACGCAAACGCACGACACATGTACAGCAAGTTGAAAGCCGCGTGTTTTCCGGCGGCCGACGCACCGCCGAAACAGTTCCGGATCTCCGGGGCCATATTCCTGGTCGTGGCACTAATCGTAGGCGGCACCACCTTCGCCGCGGTCATGCAGAGCGGTTATACCAGTCTGGTGCCCGTAGTTCTGCTCATTCCAATCGTCGTCTGGCTTATTGGTGTACATCGAATCCTCTGGGGCGGCACAGCTGCGCAAAACCGCTCCCTGAGCGCGGGACGGGTCGTCGTCACAGTCGTACTGGGCTACGGAAGCCTGATGGTCGTCAGCGGGCTGCTTGGTGGACTGGTCGGGCTCATCGTGACACCCACATAGAACCGCTGCTGGCCATCGCTGTCCGCGAATTCGGATCTCTGGGCACCACATGATCGAACTTTGCGACACAATAGATATCGATGTTCCCCCCGAGATCATTTGGGCCTGGTTTCAGCACTTGCCGGAGCACTACAAGGAATGGCACCCGGACCACATTAGCTGTCGCTGGCTACACGGAGAGGCGTTTGAACCGGGGGCGAGAATGGAGGCTGTTGAGCGCCTTCATGGCAGACGTCATCGCCTGCGGTTGACGATGACCGGTACCAGGCCGGTTCGGCGCGTACAATACCAAATCTATCCAGGTGTTCGCGGGAGCCTGGCGGCGATACCGACCGAGACCGGCTCGAGATTCACGGCAAAGATCGAAATCGGTACGCACTTGCCGATACTCGGCCGGATCATCGATAGGATGGTGCGCCTAATTCTTGCTCCCCACCTTGAAGCGATACGTCAACATCAGGCAGAAGAAGGCGTTAACCTCAAGACAATCCTCGAGCGTCGCCGGTAGCAGTCGCCGGAGGCTGTCTACGCCCACGCCGCCAACAACCCACCCATGAACAAGAGGTACAAAAACTCCCAGGCGCTGTCGATCAGCCACGCGGCCAGCGGCTTGTCGGAGAAGCGGTTGTTAATGAGGCCGGTGGGGGCGACGATTGCCACCCACACCATCAAGCCCAGCTGAAGCCCTTTTGCCCAGGTATCGTAGCCGCCCCAGATGGCCAGAACCGAAAGGGCCAACGACATAAGAAGGTAACTCGCCGCGGAAATGAGATAGGCAGGCAGCGCCCGGCGGCGCATGGCAGCGGCCTCTTCCGGGCTGTAGCCATAGGCCTTCATCCAGATGCGACCAAACAAGAACGGCGAATGCCACAACGCACCCACGGCCATGGCCACGACGACGCATACCGCCACAGCGGCGTAGTTAATCAGTCCGAACGGAGGCATGGTCTCTCCTCACCCGTTTTGTCGATAACGCATGCGCGTACCGCGCACGACCGAAAGCTGAATCTCATCTGCCGACAGCTCCGCAGGGAACCAGGCGCCGGCGATGCGTGCGCCGTGGAGGCTCGCGCCCTCCAGGCGCGCCTTGCGCAAATCAACACCTCGCAGATCGGCCTGACGGAAATAACAGCTACTGAAGTCGATACCGTCGGCCTCCAGGCCCTGCAGATCGACCCCGCGAAAATCGCAGCCGCTCAGATCCACAACCGTGCGCTTGCGTTTTTCTTCATTGAAGATGTCTACATTCCCTTCTCGCAGCAACTCGTACAGCGGATCATCAGGAATTTTCGGTGACTCGCTCATGATGAACCTCGTGTGGTTTCCGTATAGTTCAGGACGACCGCATCTTACGCCAAGCGCGACCGTGATGCAGCGTCTTCGCGCTCAGGGCGCGAGGAACTCCGCAAGTTCACGCCGTTTGGCCATGGCGTCGGCATAACCCAGTCCGATCAACTCCCGGGTATACGCCTGCTCGAACAACAAATAACTGATGAGATTCGCGCCCTCGGCATCCCGCGCCCCTATTCCACGCAGCAGGAAACGCACCGTCCACGGCAGTTGACGAACGTGCCGCTGCGCCATTTCCCCCAACTCGCGGCTCGGCGAGACCACCAGGGTATCCACGCGACGCAGCTTGACGCCATATTGGGTCAAGCGCTTCTGCGGAATGGTCGCGAGCGTGTGATTGATGCGGTGCAGACGCTCCAGGTCGATATCCATGCTGTCGAGAAAAATACTGTTGAGAATATGACCGGCGACATGGGCCAGGGATGGATACATCGGCTCCTCGTGGCGCACCGGTTCCGCCTCCCGTTCCGGGGTCACGCCAATCACCATGATCCGGTCGGCACCCAGGTGCATGGCCGGGCTGGTGGGCGCCGTCTGGCGCATGGAGCCGTCGCCATAGTACTCGCGGTTCAGGTGAACCGCCTCGAATACAAAGGGAATGGCTGATGAAGCCATGAGATGATCCAGTCCGATTTCGTCGATCGAGGTCTGGATCTCACCAAAGGGAAGATAGTCCGTGAGCAGTTTCTTCAGCGGCGCACGGTCGAGCAGATGGGAAGGATTGTGACCGCCGAGGCCACCGGCCATGAACGCCAGCAACCAGTGGAAGGCGGTGCGGGCAATGCCGAAGGCGTCTGTGCGAAACACCTGGTCGGAGGAGAAATGCGCCCACACGCGATGCAAACGACGCACGCCACGCTGAAAATTGACAGCATAGGCGGCCAGGGCGGCGGCATTGATGGCCCCCGCCGAAGTTCCGCAGATGATCTGGAACGGGTTGGGGGCGCCCTTGGGCATCACCTCACTAACCGCCTTGAGGACGCCCACCTGATACGCGGCCCGGGCCCCGCCACCGGTCAGTATCACGGCCGTTTCCGGTTTTTCTGACGCCTGGCTCATCTTGTCC